>CAYPFE010000095.1:0-9043 GCA_964409895.1 uncultured Novosphingobium sp. | reverse complement strand
CAGCAGCCGCTTGTGCTTGGCGCGCGTGGTGACGCCGCGTTTGATGCGTGGCATGTGGCAGTACTCCTAAATCACTTGAGCCCGTAGGGCGCCCAGTTCTTGATGGTCCTCGCGTCGGCGTCGGAAATGACGTCGGTACCGCGATTCTGGCGGATGTACTTGCCATTGTGGCTGATCAGCCGGTGGCGCTTTCCGGCGACACCATGCTTGACCTTGCCGGTGGCGGTGATCTTGAATCGCTTCTTCACACCGCTCTTGGTCTTGAGCTTGGGCATTTTTGTCTCCTGTTTCGGGACACGTCCGGCCAGCCCTGGCAGCCCGTTCAGCCAGGCCGGTCGTTCGAATTCGTGTCGTTGAAGGGCGCGCCTTTAGTGCGCGATGCAGCGAAAGGCAAGCCTTCTCCTAGCGGCCCGAATAAGCGCGCAGGCGGTTCTTTTCCAGCCAGGCATGAAAGTCTCCTCCTTTGACGAGGCGCGACCCGCCCGGCAACGCTGCATTGTAGAAATAGGCATCGGCCACTTGCAGCCGCCCGTTGCTGTCGCGGAAGCCGATAGGCTTGCGCAGGTAAAGCGAGCGCTCGGGATGTCTGGGGTCATAGCCTTCATAGCTATCCACCAATGCCAGATCGGCAGTACCGAAGTTCGATGCCACTTCGTAGATCATCCCGTGGATTGGTCTGGTCCCGGGCAACAGCGCGGGATACCAGCCCAGCGGGTCGCGAATGGCGTAAAGCCTGCCCTTCACGGTCGTCCTGCCGACGGGAACAAGTTTTCGGTGCACCGCCGCCTCGACAGCGTTCCCGCTCCCTGCAATGAGGGTGCCGTAGAAGAAGAGATAACGCATGACTTGCCTGGTCCGCACCTTACCCCGCGGACCGGCAGGCGGACAAGGAGCTGAACTTTGGCATTGGTACATTCATACGACCTCACTGCGGCCAAGGACCGTGAGGAAGCACTCGGATCGGCGCTGACTGCCCTGTCCGAAGCCGTGAAAGGCATTGCCGGCTCGCAAGGCGCGATGGTGCTGCGCGACCGCAAGGATACCAACCGGTTCCTGTTCCTCGAATTCTGGGACTCCGAAGAGTCTCGCAAGGCGGCCGGGTCACAGCTTCCAAAGGAAGTCATGGGACAGATCATGGGCTCCGTGGTGGGGCCCCTGAAGATGGCGGATTTCGAACGTCTTGCAGGTTAACACCTGTCGCACAGTGGTCCTGTGATGGCCTTTTGATGGCCTAGTGGTGGCAGGCCAGCGCCTCGCAGACATCCTCCAGCCGCGCCGGATCGCCGATGGCAAGGACATGTCCGTCGGATCCCGCATGCAGCGGATCGCCGTTCCAATCGCACATAGTGCCACCCGCACCTTCGACCACCGGGACGAGCGCCGCCCAGTCGTGCAGCTTGAGCCCGGCTTCACACACGACATCAACGTGGCCTGACGCAACCAGGCCATAGTTGTAGCAATCGCCACCCATCATCATCCGTCGGTGATCGGTCCGCGCGGCTAGCGCCATGAAATGGTCGCCGTCATGATCGTCGAAATAATGCGGCCCGGTGGTCGCGAGAACCGCACTGGAGAGATTGCGGCAATTTCGCGTGTGAACAGGTTCGCTGTTGAACGTCGTTTGATGCCCGCTGGCTCCTACCCAGCGCTCCTTGAGGATCGGCTGGTCGATCACCCCCAAGACTGGAAATCCTTCGACCACAAGCGCGATCAACGTCCCGAAAATCGGCTTACCACAGACGAAGGAAACCGTGCCGTCGATCGGATCGAGCACCCAGCTTCGGCCGCTAGTGCCCTGCTCCTCGCCAAGCTCTTCACCGATCACTGCATCGCGCGGCACCTCGGCCTTGAGGATGCGGCGCATGGCTTCCTCGGCTTCCCTGTCGGCAACGGTGACCGGAGTCGCGTCACCCTTGCGCTCGGCAGCAACGCCGGACCGGAAATGCGGCCGGATCGCATCGCCGGCCGCATCGGCCAACCGCAGGGCCAGGGCAATGTCGGATTCGAGCTTCATGCAACGAAAGTCTGGCCGCAATCGCAGCAGTGCGTCAAGCGGGCCTGAATCAATCCCAGAGGCTCGAAACCGAAGCCTCGTCGGCAATGCGGCGCATCGCTTCGCCGACCAACGGCGCGATGGTGAGAATGCGAACCTTTGACGATTCGTTCGCCGCCTCAGTTGCGAGGATCGAATCAGTGATCACCAGCTCCTTGAGCGCGGAACCATCGACACGAGCGACCGCACCGCCCGAAAGGACGCCATGACTGATGTAGGCGGTCACGCTGGTTGCACCCGCGTTCATCAGGGCCTGGGCCGCGTTGCACAGGGTGCCGCCCGAATCGATGATGTCGTCGATCATGATGCAGGCGCGGCCGCTGACATCGCCGATGATGTTCATCACTTCGGACTGGCCAGGCTTGTCACGCCGCTTGTCGACGATCGCGAGTGGCGCGTTGTCGAGCCGTTTGGCGAGCGCGCGGGCGCGGACCACGCCGCCGACATCGGGCGAGACCACAGTCAGCTCCTGTCCGCCGATGCGCGCCTGGATATCGGCCGCCATCACCGGCGCGGCATAGAGATTGTCCGTCGGGATATCGAAGAAGCCCTGGATCTGCCCGGCATGCAGGTCGACCGAGAGCACGCGGTCGGCACCTGCCTCGGTGATGAGGTTCGCCACCAGCTTGGCCGAGATCGGCGTGCGCGGACCGGGTTTGCGATCCTGCCTTGCATAGCCGAAATAGGGCACCACTGCGGTGATCCGCTTGGCCGATGCGCGACGAAGCGCATCGATGCAGATCAGCAATTCCATCAGGTTGTCGTTGGCGGGAAACGAGGTCGACTGGACTATGAAGACATCCTCGCCGCGCACGTTCTCGTGAATTTCGACAAAGACTTCCTCGTCAGCGAAGCGCCGGACGCTGGCGTCGGTCAGCGGAATCTCGAGATAGCCGGCAATCGCCCTCGCCAGCGGCAGATTGCTGTTGCCGGACATGATCTTCATGGCGCCGCCCCTTTTCCGTCACCTGCTGAATGAGGCAGGCTCTAACCCGGCGGCAACGGATTGCAATATCGCCGCGCGGGCTTTTCCCCGCCCTGCGGCGTAAGGAGCAACTAGCTCTTGTGGTGGTGCTCGCCCTTGACCCAGCGGACCGTGCCGGAAGAGGCGCGCATCACGACGCTTTCTGTCGTCATACGGCCATTGGGATACAACTTGACGCCTTCGAGCATCGAGCCATCGGTGACGCCGGTCGCAGCGAAGATGCAGTCTCCCTTGGCGAGTTCCTCAAGTTTGTAGATCCGGTTCAGGTCTTCGATGCCCCACTTGGCTGCGCGCGCGCGTTCGTCATCGTTGCGGAACACCAGGCGGCCGTTGAACTGTCCGCCAACACAGCGCAGCGCGGCAGCAGCCAGCACCCCTTCGGGCGCCCCACCTTGGCCCATGTAGAGGTCGATGGTGGTTTCCGGGTTGGTCACCGCGATCACGCCGGCAACGTCTCCATCGGGGATCAGCTGGATGCCGCAGCCCAACGACCGCAATTCGGCGATCAGTTCGGCATGGCGCGGACGGTCGAGCACACAGAGGATGATATCGGAGGGCTTAACGCCCTTGGCCTTGGCAACTGCTTCGACATTCTCCGTCGGGCTCTTGGCAAGGTCGATGATGCCTTCGGGATATCCGGGTCCGACCGCCAGCTTGTCCATATAGACATCGGGTGCGTTCAGCAGGTTGCCCTCTTCCGCGCAGGCCAGCACGGCAAGCGCGTTTGGCCCCGCCTTGGCGGTGATGGTCGTGCCCTCAAGCGGATCGAGCGCGATATCGACCTTTGGCCCCGATCCCGGCGCGCCGCCGACCTTCTCGCCGATGAACAGCATCGGCGCCTCGTCGCGCTCGCCCTCACCGATCACGACGGTTCCATCGATGTCGAGGATATCGAAGGCCTTGCGCATCGCCTCGACGGCGGCGGCATCGGCCGCCTTTTCATCGCCGCGACCGACCAGCCGGGAAGCCGCAATCGCCGCCGCCTCGGTGACGCGCACCATTTCGAGGACGAGGACCCGATCCATGACATCGCTGGCGGAAGTGGAGTTCATGAGCGCGCTCACCTTAATAACTGCATCGAATAACTGCTTCGACCTTGGGCCTGCCGATTAGACAGCCTCGCAGGCCTTGTCGAGAAGGGGCAATGCGAAGGCGGACAAATTGCCGGAGAAGTCCCCGGCAATCGATTATTCGCCGATAATCTGCATGACCAGCGGCATGTCGGTGAGGCTTTCCGATCCCTCAAGCCTGTTCAGCGCGTCGCTGACGGCCGCCTCGGGCCCCTCATGCGTGACAAGGGCAAGAATGACCTCTCCGCCTTCCTCGGCCCTGCCCTTCTGGATCAGGCTTTCGATCGAGACGCCAGAGTCCCGCATCGCCGCGGTGATCTCGGCGAGTACGCCGGGCCGGTCGGGAACGGTGAAGCGGATGTAGGCCCGGCTGCACCGGTGGCCCGAATCAGCGCGCGCCACGGATTTAAGTTCGCCCACGGGCATCGAAAAGGCAGCTCCCTTTTCACCGCGCGCAATATCGATGATATCTGCGACCACCGCGCTCGCGGTCGGTCCGTCGCCCGCACCGGCACCCTGGAACAGCAACCGCCCCATGAAGTTTCCTTCGGCGACGACCGCATTGGTCGGCCCGTCGACATGGGCGAGCGGGTGGCCGACAGGAACAAGGTGAGGCTGTACCCTCTGGAACAGCCCCAACACGCCGCCGTGCGATCCGACTTCCGCCATCCCGATCAGCCGAATGACGTAACCGAGCGACCTCGCCTGGGCGATGTCCTGTGCCATGATCCGCGAAATGCCGGTTACCTCGACACCCTCGAAATCAAGCCGCGCGCCAAATGCAATCGAAGCGAGGATCGCAAGTTTGTGCGCGGCATCGATGCCTTCGATGTCGAATGCTGGATCGGCCTCGGCGTAACCGAGCCGCTGCGCATCGGCGAGCACTTCGGCAAAGCCCGCGCCCGTATCTTCCATCGTCGAGAGAATGTAATTGCAGGTACCGTTGAGAATCCCGTAAACTCGCTCGATGGCATTCGCCGCAGCACCCTCGCTCAGCCCCTTGATGACCGGGATGCCACCTGCAACCGCAGCCTCGAATTTGAGCGCCGAGCCGGCTCGCTCGGCTGCCTTGGCAAGCTCAAGCCCATGATGCGCAATCATCGCCTTGTTGGCTGTCACGAACGCCTTGCCTTGCGTGATCGAATTGCGGGCCAGCGCCAGCGCCGGACCATCAGAGCCACCGACCAGTTCGACGACGACATCGACATCGTCGCGAGACGCCATTTGCACGGGGTCGTCCACCCAGGCATATCGCGAAAGGTCGAGCCCCCTGTTCTTCAAGCGGTCCCGCGCGCTTATCGCCGTAATGACGATCGGACGCCGTGCCCGGCGGGCAATCAGTTCGGCGTTGGTCTCGATCAGCCGGACAACGCCCGTGCCGACTGTGCCCAGTCCGACCAATGCGATATTGAGCGCTTCAGCCATGTTGCTCCCTTTCGGGAGCGGGCACTAAGCCAGCCTCCTCATAAATGCCAGAGACTTCACCGCCGGTTGCGGCCGCAGACTCCCAGGTCACCCAGCACAAACCGGTAATCGGCGATCGCCTTCGCCCGCGCATCTGGACCTTCCGACAGATTGGCGTCGCGCGGCAGGCTGTTCGGCAGGAAGCAGGCGAGGCGATACCATTCAAGCGTTTCGCGAACGGGAGGGCGCGCCACGTTGGCGACGAGCTCGGTAAACGAAACACCCCACGCCGACGGCATGCCGGGGCGGTGTGACACCGTGATCGATGCCGGCGAACCGTTTGTGGTCTGCAGGAAAATCTGGGTTTCACCTTCGCCGGCCAAGGTTCCCGGCACATGGATGATCTCGCGTACGCCGGAGACCTTGCCAGGTGCATCGGGCGAGACGAGTTCGCTCAGGATCGCGCGCAGCCGGTCTTCATCTGACTGGCTCCAGAGAAGTTGAGCGTCAGGCGCCACAAGCTGAAGTTCACCGGAACGATTCGGAACCGGGCGGGCAAACAGCAGCACGTCCAGCTTCTTCAGTTTGGGCGGCTTGCCCTTCGCATCGAGCGGGAGATCGACAAGATAGGCAAGCGATTCGCCGAGAGGCGACGTCCCCGACAGCAATGCCACAGTCTGCGCCTGTATGTAGAAACGTCCGTGCCCGGCCTGCAGGCCCCTTGCCCTCTCGTTCTCGACGCGAATGATGCGGCGAACCTTGGCGCGCACCACCAGCTGCGCCGAATCGGTCATGTCGACGAGATCGGAATATGCGATTTTGGGTACTGCCGGAGTTAGGTCCGGTTTCGCTGCGAGCGCCGCGCCATACAATGAACAGGCGAACGCCGCGCCCAGCAAGATTGTGAAACGGATGCGTCTTTGGGTCCGCATGTCATTCAAACTCCGAGAAAATATTCGGCTTTCCACACAAATGCCGTCCAAGTGAGAGAATATCATGGGGCGCCAATCTGTCCAAGCCATGTGAATTGGCGGTTAACTGCCGCAAACGCCGATAAGGCGTTGCACGGGTCAACCTTCGCCGCTAAAGCACCGGGAAATCGGGGCCCATAAAACAACATGGCCTCACAGTCTGCCGGATAAACCAGGAGAGGTGGAATGGCAGGCTGCCAGCCGTCAGGGTGGTTAAGTTTGGATAAAGGCCACGGAGCCGCAATTGCTGCGCGGTCGGGAGGTCTTGGGAGCAAAGCCCAGGGCTCGTTTTATGGAGTGATGCGTCTGAATGTCTTACGTTGACCAGCCAGTAAGCGGTAATCGCACCGCCACACTGATCGTCGTTGCCATTCTCCACGTCGTGTTCGGCTATGCGCTCGTGACCGGCCTCGCCTATGAGGGGATGAAGAAGGTTCTCAAGCGCGTGACCACCGTCGATATCGAGGAGGAGGTCAAGGAGGAACCGCCGCCGCCGCCCAAGAAGGTTGAGCTGCCGCCGCCGCCCGTCGCGCCGCCGGTGAAGATCAACGTCGCGGTAGCACCGCCGAAGATCGAGACGGTTCGCGAACCGCCGCCGGCTCCGCCGCCGATCATCATCGCGCCGCCCGCGCCGCCGCCGCCGCCGCCGCCAAAACCGGCGACGCCGCGCAACGACCCGGGCAGCTGGGCAACTCCCAACGATTATCCTTCGCGCGCCTTGCGTGAAGACCGGGCAGGCACCGCCACGTTCCGCGTCACCATCGATGATGACGGCAGGGTCGCAAATTGCCAAATCACCCAATCAAGCGGCCATGCCGATCTCGACGAGGCGACCTGCAAGAACGTTTCGCGCCGTGCGCGCTTCCGAAAACCGAGCGACGGCTTTGGCACCGTCTATACCAATCGCGTTCGCTGGGTCATTCCGGATTAGTTTTAGAAGGCAGGAGGAGGGGCCTCCTGCCAAAGCCTTATTTTAGAATTTCTTCTCGAGAGGACCATTCTCATGAATATCTTCAATATCCTTTCCGCCGCTACCGAAGCCGCACCGGTCGTCAACAAGTTCGGTTTCAAGGAAGCCCTTGAACAGGGTGGTGCGGTTGCCTATGGTACTGTCATCGTGCTGGGCATCATGTCGTTCGGCTCGTTCTACATCCTGATCACCAAGTGGCTGGAGCAGAACAAGCTGATGCGCCAGAACCGCGAACTGCGTGGCGCTTTCTGGAAAGCCGCCAGCCTGCGCGAAGGCGCGAACAAGCTCGACAAGAACAGCGCCTGGCGCCAGATCGTCGAAGATGGCCTGCTCGCCGAAGATCAGGCCCAGAAGCTGGTCGATGAAACCGAGAAGCACGACTGGCTGCACGGCACGCTGTCCCGCTCGGAAGCCTCGATCAATTCGAAGCTTGCCCAGGGCCTGCCGTTCCTGGCCACCACTGGTGCCACGGCCCCGTTCGTTGGCCTGTTCGGTACGGTTATCGGTATCTACCGCGCCCTGATCGCCATCGGCATCTCTGGTTCGGCCTCGATCGACAAGGTCGCGGGCCCGGTTGGTGAAGCCCTGATCATGACCGCACTCGGTCTCGTCGTCGCGGTTCCTGCTGTGCTTGCCTACAACTACCTGCAGGCCCGCAACAAGCGCATCGGCGAACTGCTGACTGCATTTTCGACTGATGTCCTTGCCAACATCGCTTCGAACGGTGCGGTCAAGCCTGCGGTTGCAGCGGCTCCTGCTGCGGCGGCCAAGCCGGCTGCAGCCCCGGCCAAGTCGTAATCGCCTGAATACCGGCAGGGCGCGCCAGCCTGCGCGCCCTGCCCATCGATTGAAATGGGGCGGTCACTACCGGCTATCGAGCCGCTGGAGACACACCCCCGAAATTACAGGATGGGATCCAAATTATGGCGATTGCAGGCCTGAGCGGTGAAGACACCCCGATGTCGGACATCAACACCACGCCGCTCGTCGACGTGATGCTGGTGCTGCTGATCATCTTCCTTATCGCGGTTCCGGTCGCGATCCAGCAGGTCGATAAACTGCGCATTCCCGTGTTCGTATCGGTTGAATCCAAGGACAAGGTGGAAAACCTTCTCCTGACCGTGATGACGACCGACTCGCAGGGACTGTCGCCTTTCGACGACGGCTATGAAGGCGCGTCGCGCTACGGCAAGTGCCGCATCTATTTCAACAACACGACGCTGGTCGATGACGAGGAATTGCGCGACTTGGCCTTCAAACGACTCGACACCATCGTGAAGCGCGCCGGTGGGCCGGAGGCGATCAGGGCGAACCCCGAATTGATCCCGCAAGTGCACATCCGCGCAGACATCAATGCGCCATGGCGCTGCGTTGCCGGTTCGATCTACAACGTGCAGCTTTCGGGCTATCCGACGGTCGGTTTCATTTCCAATCCGGTCGATCCGGAAGGGACGGGGCTCTAAGAGCCTCCAACGAGAATTTCAGGAGTAACACCCCATGGCAATGTCAGGTGGCAAGGACGATGGCTCGCCGATGATGGAGATCAACACGACTCCACTTATCGACGTCATGCTCGTGCTCCTCATCATG
>CAYPFE010000094.1:0-9050 GCA_964409895.1 uncultured Novosphingobium sp. | reverse complement strand
CGGCGATACCGTGATCGAAGGACAGCCGCTCTATTCGCTCGAGGCGGACAAATCGACCAATGAGGTCGAGGCACCCGCGAGTGGTACGCTCAAGATCGTCGCCGAGGTTGGCGAAACCTACGAAATCGGCACGGTCCTCGGCTATATTGAGTAACCACGGGGCGATGATGCGGCTTTCGTCAGTACTGCTCGCAGCGTTTGCCGCACTCTCCGCCACGCCGTCGCTCGCAGAGCTCCCGGTCGGCAGCCGGGTACCGATGTTCGCGACTGCGAGCGCCGATGCAGGCAAACCTGCGCGCTTCAGTTTGGCCGTGGCGCTGAAACGCGGGCCGGTTGTCATCTATTTCTATCCCAAGGCATTCACGCCGGGTTGCACCCTCGAAGCGCACGCCTTTGCCGAAGCGAACGACGATTTCGCAGCCGCTGGTGCGACCGTCATTGGCCTTTCGGCAGACGACTTGCCAACGCTGCAGCGCTTTTCGGTGGAAGAATGCCGCAGCAAGTTCCCTGTCGGAATTGCTACGCCCGCAATCATTGACGCTTTCGACGTGGCCTTGGGCAAGAGCGGGCTGACAAGCAGGACCAGCTACGTGATCGCCCCAAACGGCAAGGTCGCTTTCGTCTATTCGGACAGGAACTATCGCGAACACGTTGGCCGAACGCTTGCCGCCGTGCGTGCCCTCAAACGGCGCAAACACTGAATATGCGCGGGCCATGCGGGGCCGGCCATGCTTTACAATTGGAAGCGTCGCGCTAATCGGGTGGCCCTGCAATCAGGAGACTGTTTTCATGCGTGCCGAAGGGCAGGCCCATATCGAACGGATCGAGGCGGCGCTCGCACTGGTGCGCAAGTTCCTCGACTGGGAGCGCGCCTTGCGCCGGCTCGACGAACTCAACGCCCGCGTCGAGGATCCGACGCTGTGGGATGATCCCAAGGACGCCGAAGCGGTCATGCGTGAAAGGGGCCGCCTTGAATCCGCGATAGGCACGGTCAATGAGATCGCGCAGGAAATGTCCGACGCCATCGAGTTCGTTGAATTGGGCGAGGCAGAGGAGGATGAGGCAACGGTCGACGAGGGTATCGAGACGCTCGCACGGCTGGCCGACCGTGCCGATGCAGACAAGGTCCAGGCGCTGTTAGGCGGCGAGGCCGACGCCAACGATACCTACCTTGAAATCCATGCCGGGGCTGGGGGCACCGAGAGCCAGGACTGGGCCGAGATGCTTCAGCGCATGTACACGCGCTGGGCCGAACGGCGCGGCTACAAGGTCGAGATGGTCGATTATCACGCCGGCGAGCAGGCCGGGATCAAGAGCTGTACGCTGCTGATCAAGGGCGAGAACGCCTACGGTTACGCCAAGACCGAAAGCGGAGTGCATCGTCTCGTGCGGATCAGCCCATATGACAGCTCAGCGCGCCGCCACACCAGCTTCTCATCGGTCTGGGTCTATCCGGTAATCGACGACAGCTTCGAGATCGATATCAATCCGGCCGACCTCAAGATCGATACCTACCGAGCGAGCGGGGCGGGCGGGCAGCACGTCAACACTACCGACTCTGCCGTGCGCATCACCCATCAGCCATCGGGCATCGTCGTCGCCAGCCAGATCGACCGTTCGCAACACAAGAACCGCGACATTGCCATGGGCATGCTCAAGGCGCGCTTGTTTGAAGAAGAAATGCGCAGGCGCGAGGAGGCGGCGAGCGCCGAACATGCCTCCAAGTCCGACATCGGCTGGGGGCACCAGATCCGTTCCTACGTCCTTCAGCCCTATCAGCAGGTCAAGGACCTGCGCACCGGCGTAACATCGCCAACGCCGGGCGATGTGCTCGATGGGGAACTCGATCCGTTCATGGCCGCCGCGCTCTCTCAGCGGGTAAGCGGCGAGACAGTCGAAGTGGAGGACATCGATTGAGGAGAGGGCTTGCTTCTCTGGTCGCACTGGCGCTGCTGATACCGCTAGGCAGCTGCAAGCAAGCCGATCCCGACGAAGACAGGCCCGAAACGGCTCGGGAGTTTCCCCGGCCTGATCGTCCGGTCTCCGGCCCCGGCGCCAATGCGTTTGCTCCCGAGGCACAGCGTGACAGCGTCAACGAAGCGCAGCAGGTCATGGACATGGCCCGGATCGAGCCTGGCATGACCGTGGCCGATATCGGCGCGGGCGAAGGCTACTATACGGTGCGACTTGCAGAGCGGGTCGGTGAGAAAGGCCGTGTCGTTGCACAGGATATCGATCCCGAGGCGATCCGAAAACTGGGCCTGAGAGTCGAACGCGAGCGGCTCGACAACGTTTCGATCAAGACGGGTGCCGCCGACGATCCGCGCCTGCCGGTTACGAGCTTCGACCGGATTTTTCTCGTCCACATGTATCACGAAGTCACCGAGCCCTATGCCTTCCTGTGGCGGATGCGCGATGCATTACGCAAGGATGGCAAGATCATCGTCGTCGAGACCGATCGACCGACCAACCGCCATGGCATTCCGCCCACGCTGTTGTTTTGCGAATTCAAGGCGGTAGGCTATGAACTTGGCGCGTTCGTGCAAAAGCCGGAGATCAACGGCTACTATGCGCGCTTCGAATTGACGTCCGAAAGGCCGGAACCTTCGAAAATCCGTCCTTGCCGCGCGAGCACCGAAGTGGCAGCGGCAGTTGGGTGAGAGCGCGATTCGCGGGGAAGACAGGCAGGTAATGGCATTCAAAGGGATCAATCCCATCGTTTACGGCGGACGGGAAGTCTGGCCGCTGATCGAAGGCGGCAAGGGCGTTTCGGCCACTAACCACGCCAGTTCGGGCGCCTGGGCGGCGACCGGCGGCATCGGCACGGTCAGCGCCGTCAATGCCGACAGCTACGACGCGACCGGCAAAATCGTTCCTCAGGTCTACGAGCAACTCACCCGTCGCGAGCGGCACGAGCAGCTTATCCGGTACGGCATCGATGGCGCGGTCGCACAGGTGCAGCGTGCTTACGATATCGCCGGCGGCCAGGGTGCGATCAACATCAACGTCCTATGGGAAATGGGAGGCGCGCAAGCGATTCTCGAAGGCGTGCTTGAAAAAACTCGCGGGCTGGTGACTGGCGTCACCTGCGGGGCGGGCATGCCCTACCGCCTGAGCGAAATCGCCGCCAAATATCAGGTCAACTACCTGCCGATCATTTCCTCGGCGCGCGCATTCCGGGCGCTGTGGAAACGCGCCTATCACAAAGTCTCCGAACTGATGGCGGCGGTTGTCTATGAAGACCCGTGGCTGGCGGGAGGACACAATGGTTTGTCCAATGCGGAAGACCCGTTGAAGCCTGAAGATCCCTATCCTCGCGTCAAAGCGCTCCGCGATACGATGCGAGCTGAGGGCGTTTCGGACGACGTGCCGATCGTCATGGCGGGCGGCGTCTGGTTCCTGCGCGAGTGGGAGGACTGGATCGACAATCCAGAGCTTGGCCAGATCGCCTTCCAGTTCGGCACGCGACCGCTATTAACCCACGAAAGCCCTATCCCGCAGGGTTGGAAAGATGCTTTGCGCGAGTTGGAACCCGGCGACGTTCTGCTCCACCGCTTTTCGCCCACCGGATTTTATTCGTCGGCGGTCAAGACGCGGTTCCTGCGCAATTTGGAAGAACGCTCACAGCGCCAGATACCCTTTTCGAAAGTCGAAGCAGGCGAGCATACCGTCAGGCTTGATGCAGGGGTCGGCAACAAGAACTTCTGGGTGACACCCAAGGATCGCGAGCGCGCTCGTGAATGGGTGGCACAGGGTCACAACGAAGGCGTGCGCACGCCTGACGATACGATCGTTTTCGTTAGCGAGGATGAGCGCGACACGATCCAGAAGGATCAGAAGGACTGCATGGGATGCCTGTCTCACTGCGGATTCTCGTCATGGAAGGACCATGACGATTTCACGACCGGCAGGCTCGCCGATCCGCGCAGTTTCTGTATCCAGAAGACGCTTCAAGACATCGCCCATGGCGGCCCGGTCGAAGAAAACCTGATGTTCGCGGGGCATGCGGCCTATCGCTTCAAGCAGGACCCGTTCTATTCGAACAACTACACACCGAGCGTGAAGGAACTGATCGAACGCATCCTGACGGGAGATTGAGTAGTTGGTCCAGCGTATCATCACTTCAAGCGATGAGTCGCCCCCGCCGATTCGCAAGCTCCTGCGAGACGTTCTGGATCTGCCGCTCATATGGACCGCACCGCTGCTCCCCATGGTCCGGGGTAAGCAGGTCGGGCAAGGCGTGCCGGTAATTGTAATTCCAGGCCTCACATCCAGCGATCGGTCTACTGATCGCCTGGTCCGGTCGCTCAATGGTGCCGGATTTTCGGCCTGCGGCTGGGGCCAGGGCATAAATATGGGGCTTCGCCCGGGCATGCTGAGCGGCCTCGAAGGCTTGTTGACTGAAGCATCGGATCTTCACGCGGCGAAAGTAGTCCTGGTCGGGTGGAGCCTGGGAGGTATCTTCGCCCGCGAAGTGGCAAAGCTGCATCCTGATCGGGTGCGCCTTGTCGTTACTCTCGGCAGCCCGATTTCCGGCAACCGGAAAAGCAACAATGCGTGGCGCATCTACGAAGCGCTCAACACGCACACCGTCGAGAATCCGCCGATTGACAGCGATCTTTCGCAGAAACCAGCTGTGCCAACGATTGCACTTTGGTCCAAGAGGGATGGAATTGTCGCAACAGCCTCAGCCCAAGGCAAGCCGCACGAAACCGATGAGTCGATCGAAATCAACTCGACTCACATGGGCATGACAACCAGGGCGCGCACCATTTCAGAGATTATCAGAGTCCTCGCCGAAAGGTTGGCCGAGCAGGAAAGATAACGCGTGGTCCTCTCCTGGATCCGATCAGCCAGCCAAGTGCGTGTCAGTTTCCCTGGCTGATGTTTTGCTCAATTCGAAAGCCTGCTGGAGTGCATCAAGAAATTGATCTGTCGCCTTGGCCCAGGTGAAGCGTTGCGCAAAGGTGGAGCAGGCATCGCGATCCTTTAGCAGTGCTTTTGATACCGCGACATCGAGGCGATCATCGCAATTGCCGACAGTGGCAGGGAAATCACCGTCCACGCCTCTTCCGTGGACGCCGATCACGTCGATCGGGCCACCAACCGGGAAGGCGGCTATCGGAGTCCCACAGGCCAAAGCCTCGATCATGACCAGCCCGAACGTGTCTGTGAGGCTCGGGAAAACGAAACAGTCAGCGGCTCTGTAGGCACTGGCCAATTCCAGACCCGAAAGCGTCCCGAGAAACACGACATCGGAATACTTGCGCTGCAGCGTCTCGAAGTCGGGCCCATCGCTCACGACAACCTTGCTACCGGGGCCATCGAGCGACAGGAAGGCTTCGAGGTTCTTTTCGCGCGATACTCTGCCGACGTTGAGCAGGATTGGGCCGGGTAGTTCGGCCATCAGGGGGTGAATGTCGCCATCGGGGCGGAACAGCCGGTGATCTATGCCCCGAGTCCAACGCCTGACGTTAGAAAAGCCTCTCTCGGTGAGATCGAGTTGCAGACTGGCCGTAGCGACAAGGACAGCGCGACTGTGGCGATGAAACCGCTCGAAGAATGGCCAGAAGTGCTCGGCTTTGATGCCTACCCTGGCCTCGACATAGTCGGGAAAACGGGTGTGAAAAGCCGACGTGTAAGGCACGCCATGGGCCAAGCACCATCCGCGAGCACTCCACCCTATCGGTCCTTCGGTCGGGATATGGACAATGTCGGGCTGGAAAGCGTGGAGAAGCTTCCTTGCCGAAAAACGCGGAGCGATGGCAACGTCGATCGATGAATAGCCCGGCATTGGGATCGTCCTGAACTGCTCGGGGGTAATCAGCTCGACTTCGTAGCCACGCTGATCAAGGTCGGCGACCGTTGCCGCCAGGGTCCGCACGACGCCGTTGACCTGAGGAAACCAGGCGTCGGTCGCAATTGCGATCTTCATGCTTCACACTCCGCTTGCGCCTCAGCCTGCGTTTCGGCCGGAGCACCCATATTCCAGTTCAGTATGGAGATTGTGCCGGACACATCTTCGGCAAGCGCCGTGCAGCTTTCCACCCAATCGCCGTCGTTGTAATAAGTGATGTCGCCGACCTGCCGGATTTCAGCGCAATGGATATGGCCGCTGACGATGCCGTCGAACCCACGCGTCGACGCCTCGTGGATCAGCGCATTCTCGAAATTGCTCACGAATTGCACCGCGTTTTTCACCCGCGATTTCATATAGGCGGACAGTGACCAGTAAGGCAGGTTAAGCCGCTTGCGGACAGCATTGACCGCGTAGTTCGCCCTGAGGAGAAACGCATAGGCCCTGTCCCCAAGGAACGCGAGCCAGCGGGCATAGAGCACGACACCATCGAAACTGTCGCCATGGGTGACCAGAAGGCGCCGCCCATCAGCGGTTTCGTGCTCCGCTTCCAATGCAAGTCTGACTCCGCCAAGGGTAAATCCGGCATAGTCGCGCAGCACTTCATCGTGATTTCCGATCACGAAAATGACTTTCGTTCCCCGATGCGCCATTTTGAGGATGCGCCGGACGACCTCATTGTGCGTATCGGGCCAGTACCAGGCCTTGCGCAGGCTCCAGCCATCTATGATGTCGCCAACCAAATAGAGCGTTTGCGGTTCGATCGAGCGCAGGAATGCAACAAGCTCTTCTGCCTTGGAGCCGCGCGTTCCAAGATGAACGTCCGAGATCCAGACTGTGCGATAGCGCCTCTTTGGTCGAAAGCTCCTTGGCTCGGGAAGCAGGAGCCAGTCCGGGATGTTTAGAGGGTTCTGATCAGCGCCCTTGGCCGGTAACGTCAATGCGGCGTCGGCATGCATGCTTCGAATTCCTGTCCGATCTGCATGCCTGGGTTATGCAACAGCCGGATTGCAGGAATATTACAGATCGGTGTTAGTTTATTACAGTGGAGCTTAGCGTCAGCATTTTGTCGCCATTAGCGCGGCGACATTGGTCTGCAATTATTTCTGCGCAGAGAGCCAAGTGTAGCCAATGAATGTATCATGACAACCTTCACCCCCATGGACTATTCGTTTGAGTGCCAAGGGTGCGCGCGGTTATACAAGCGCTTATGGGTCGTAGACATATAGGGCTGAGACTATGGAAATCCGTCCAGCCGATCTCAGTGACGAAGCGGTGCGTGAGCTGGTGCGCTTCCACCACACCGACATGCACTCGATGTCGCCACCGGATCTTGCCTTCGTATTCGACATTGAGAAGCTGGCTGCGCCGGGCGTTCATGTTCTGGCAGCCTACGAAGGGACGGAGCTCGTCGGAATCGGCGCAGTGCATATCCGTGACGACGAGGCTGAGCTCAAGTCCATGCGCACAGCCCCTGATCGAGCGCGGTCGGGCATTGGATCGAAGCTTCTTGATGCATTGACCGAAAAAGCGCGCGCGGCTGGCGCGACTAGACTCTGTCTGGAGACCGGTGCCGGTCCAAGATTCGAAGCGGCCTGGCAATTCTATCGGCGACACGGGTTCGAGCCGTGCGGACCATTTGCCGACTACGTGGACAGCTCGTTCAATCGCTTCATGATGAAGCCGCTGCACACCGGTACGGTCGCTTGCCTGAGCATGTCCGACGGGCACACCTTTTCCAAAGGGCAGAAAACCTCGCTTGATCTGCTGGCAGGGCAGGGCGTAGCTGGCGATGCGCATTGTGGCGTGACGGTAAAGCATCGCTCGCGCGTCGCGGTAGACCCGTCAATGCCCAATTTGCGGCAGGTTCACCTCATCGCGGCCGAGCTGCTTGATGAGCTGAACGAGGAGGGCTTCGATCTGGGTCCCGGCGATCTTGGCGAGAACGTGCTGACTAGGGGGCTGGACCTGATCGCGCTCCCGCGCGGAACGAAGCTGCGGATCGGTAGGGAGGCCGAAATAGAACTGACTGGCCTACGCAACCCTTGCGGCCAGATCGAGGCGTTTCGACCGGGATTGCTTGCAAAGGTCGCGATGAAAGCAGACGACGGAGCCATTGTCCGCCGAGCTGGAGCTATGGCGATTGTCTGCACCGGCGGGCGTGTTTCGATGGGCGATCCCATCGCAGTGAGCCTGCCAGCGCTACCCGACCAGGAGCTGGACCGGGTTTAGCGCTCAATCCAGCTCCCACGCCCTCTCGCCATGGCTCGCGATGTCGAGGCCGTCGCGCTCAGTCTGATCGTCGACGCGCATCGGGAAGATCACGGAGACCATCAGCGCGATAATAACGCTGCCGATGATCGACCATATCGCGACCACGCCAATTCCGAACACCTGACCCAGGAACTGGCTCCCCATGGCCATGCCTTCGCCGTAACCGACGCCGCCGAGAGACGGTGAAATGAAGACCGCCAGCAGCAGCGAGCCGGTAATGCCGCCCACACCGTGGACCGCAAAAACGTCCAGTGAGTCGTCGATCTGCATCTTCTGTTTCACGAGCTGGATCGCGGCATAGCAGATCACCGCAGCCACCGCTCCGAACAGGATAGCGGCGCCCGGCGAGATGTAACCAGCAGCCGGTGTCACGGTCGCCAGACCGGCGATTGCGCCGGTTGCAAAGCCGACACTGGTCGGTTTGCCGAGCTTGAACCGCTCGATCAGGAGCCAGACCAGCGCCGCCACCGATGCTGCCATGTGGGTATTGATGATGGCAGCGGCGGAGTCGTCATTTGCAGCCAGCGCCGAGCCGCCGTTGAATCCGAACCAGCCAATCCACAAAAACGCAGCGCCCGCCATGGTCAGAGACGGGCTGTGCGGCAGCATGATCGTCTTATTGAAGCCGTCTCGCTTGCCCAGCAGCAAGGCCACGACCAGCGCCGAAACGCCCGCAGTTGTATGGACGACGATGCCGCCCGCGAAATCCATGGTCCCGAAGCTGGTGGACAGCCAGCCGCCGCCCCAAATCCAGTGGGTGACCGGCGCGTACACAATCAGGCCCCATAGGGCGCAAAAGCCCACAACCCAGCCGAAGCGCGCCCGGTCCACCCAAGCGCCGACCATCAGCGCGGGGGTGATCGCCGCGAAGGTCATCTGGAACAGCGAGAAACTGCTTTCCGGGATCGTCAGTCCGTCA
>CAYPFE010000093.1:0-9179 GCA_964409895.1 uncultured Novosphingobium sp. | reverse complement strand
CGTTGGTGAACCCGGTGTCCGGCAACATCTCCAGCGCCTTCTGGATCACTTCAAGCGGCATCTTGCCGCCCCCGTAGGCGACCGCGCGCAGCGATGAGACGTTGGCATCGAGGCCCTTTTCCAGTTCGCCGATAATCCGCGTCATCATCGTCGGCACGACGAAGGCATTGGTAACCTGTTCCTCGCCGACCAGCCGGAGCCAGGCCTCGGGAGAGAAATTGGGCAGCATGACGATCCGCCGGTTGGCATAGATCGAGCTCATCAGCGCCGAGATACCGGCGATGTGATAGGGTGGGACCACCACCAGCGCGGCATCGGCTTCGTCCGCAGCGGCGAATTCCACCGTGCCGAGGATGTAACCCAGCAGGTTCGAGTGACGCAGGATCGCAGCCTTGGGCGCTGCGGTCGTCCCGCTGGTGAACAGCTGCACGGCGACGCCTTCGCCCGCGTCGTATTCGCCGGGCTCGTCCGGTGCGGCCTGCTGCGCCTTGTCGCTGAATGTATCGCGCGCGAATACCGTGTGGCCCTGGTCTCCCGCAATCCGCGCCACCCGGGCCTCGTCGCCCACCACCAGCGCCGGTGCGATGCGCTCCAGCAATGCGGTGAGGTCCTCGTCGGCAAGGCGGTAGTTGAGCGGGCAATAGGGCACGCCTGCCAGCGCCGCGCCGAACAGCGCGATCACCGCCGCTTCGCTCGATTCGTCGAGCAGCGCGACATATTCAGCACCGCTCTCCCTGATGAGTTCGCAGGCACCGCGTGCGGCACTCAGCAACTCGGGATAGGTCCAGCGCTTGCCGTCGCAGACAAGTGCTGTGCGGTCGAGGGCCGCGTCCGCCGCCATTTCGAGGAGGAGGGCTATATTCATCGGGCTTCGGGCTCAGGCCGTGTCAGTCGGAAGCAGGGAGCGGCTTGGCGTCCTTGGTCACCAGCGCGACGCCATCGACCGAGAGCGAGCCCTTGCCTGGCTTGACGCAGAGCAGCTCGTAGGCGCCGTCGGCATCGACATAGCGCTTGCCCATCAGCGTGCCGTTGGAATGGTCGGCGGAAAGGTCGGCCGCCGTATCGGGTTTGGCTTCGCCCATCGGCGCGCCGCCGCATTCGATCGTGCCGCCGCCGGTGCGGATCACCATCACTTCGGTGTCACAGGCTGCGCTCTTCAGTCGGGTACCGGGTTTCATGATTTTGTTTCCTCGATATGATTCTTTGTGATCAGGCGATCACGCCCGCGCCCTTTAGGCGTTCGATCCGGTCCCATTCAAGTCCCAGTTCGAGCAGGAAGGTTTCAGTATGCTCGAATGCCTGAGGGCCGCGCGTGGTCTCGGTAGGCTGGTGATTGAACTGAACGGGGCCGCGCACAAGCTTGAGTGGCGCGGATTCGGCTGCCGCGCTCTCCACCTCAATGATCATGTCGTTGGCGAGCGCCTGCTCGTCATTGGCGAGTTCGGCGGAATTCTGCACCGCCGCCCACTGGCCGGTGAAGGTTTTCAGATGCGCCTTCCACCAGGCGAGCGGATGCTGCGCGATCGCGGCGGCGACCTTGTCGGAGACTTCCTTAGAGTGCTGGCGCATGGCCATAAAGTTGTTGTAGCGTTCGTCTTCGGCCATCTCGGGCAAGCCAAGGTGCTCATAGAGACTGCGGCAGTGCAGGTCCGGCTGCATCAGGAAGATCGCCAGCGCGCGCTTGTCCGAGGTGGTGAAGAAACCCATCAGCGGCATGCCTTCGCCGCCGCCTGCGTGCGGCATCGTGTTGGAAAAGGCATGGCCGTTGAGCGCGGACATGCTGGTGCCCTGTCCAGACGACCACCAGGCCGTGCTCATCAGGGACACGTCGACTTCAAGCGCCTCGCCGGTGCGCTCGCGGTGCAACAGTGCTGCGGCGATGCCGCCTGCGAGGTTGGACCCGCTGGTCGAATCACCGAAGCCGCCCAGGCTCATGGTCAGCGGCACGTCAAATTCGTCGGGAGTGAGCGTGTAGCCGACCGCACTATGCGACCAGAAGGCTGTGACGTCGAAACCGCCGCGTTCGCGATCCGGTCCCTTGTCGCCATAGGCGCTGCCGCGGGCATAGATGATGTTTGGGTTGGCAGCACGCAGGTGCTCGACATCGATGCCGCGCTTCTGCCTGTCGTCCGGCAGCATGTTGGTGAGGAAGACGTCAGCGCTCTTCGCCATCTCGTAGAGAAGTTCCTGGCCCTCGCGTGAGGCGAGATCCAGCCCTACGCTTCGCTTTCCCCGGTTGGAATGCTCCAGCATCGGATTGTGCAGCGGGTCGACTTCCTCGCCGCTCCAGTAAATATAGCCGCGCTGTGCGTCGCCGCGTACCGGATGCTCTATCTTGATGACATCCGCGCCCCAATCGGCAAGCAGCCCGCCGCAGGAAGGCACGAAGGTGAACTGGGCGACTTCGAGCACCCGGTATCCTTGCAGTACCTTCACCATGGTAGGGCCTCCAAGTCACCCGGAACCAAATTTCGCTCTACAATACTCACTCGTCGCCCCGTGCTTGACACGGGGCAAGGCTTTTCTTCGCAGCGCAATGCTCGGAAAGGTAGCCTTGGCCCGCATCAAGTGCGGGCCGACGAAATGAATGGAGCGATGTAACAAACTTCAGTTCCATCAAATCAGGCAATCGCGCCCTTGCCCTTGAGTTCCTCGATACGGTCCCATTCGAACCCGGCTTCCATCAGGATCAGCTCAGTGTGTTCGGAGGCCTGCGGAGCGCGGGTGGTTTCGAGCGGTTCGCCGTTCCACTGCACCGGGCCGCGCACCAGCTTGAGCGGTTCGCCGCCGTCAGCGCCTTCAACCTCGATCACCATGTCGTTGGCGACGGCCTGGTCGTCGGTTAGCAGGTCACGCACCGACTGGATCGGCGCCCACTGGCCCTTCATCGTCTTGAGGTGCTGGCGCCAGTATTCGAACGGCTTCTTCGAGAAGGCGTCGACGATATACCCGCTGGCGATCGCCGCATTCTCGAACAGCGGAAGCACTTCGGAGAAACGCGGGTCGTCGGCGAGTTCGGGCAGGCTGAGATGTTCGAAGGTGTCGCGGATGATGTTGGACGGGCTGAGGATGCACAGGTTGATCCAGCCACCGTCCGAGGTGCGGAAATTGCCCATGAAGGGATTGACGCTCACTCCGCCCGAACGCGGCATGGCGTTGGGACTGTACTGATCGGTCTCCATCACCTGGGCGAGCAGGGCACCCTGCGCCCACCAGGCAGTGGAGAGCAGCGAGACGTCCATTTCGACCGCTTCGCCGGTCTGAGCGCGATGGTAGAGCGCGGCCGAGATGCCGCCCGCGATGAACATGCCGCCGATGGAATCACCGAAAGCCGGCATGCCCTGGCCCAGCGGGCCGTCCAGTTCTGCTGGCGACATGGCGTGGGCGATGCCGCTGCGCGACCAGAAGATCGTGCCGTCGAAGCCGCCGATCTCGCGCTCCGGTCCCTTGTTACCCAGTGCCGAGCCGCGGGCGTAGATGATGTCGGGGTTGACCGCGCGGATGTGCTCGACGTCGAACTTGTTCTTCTGGCGCACCTGCGGAAGGTAGTTGGTCAGGAACACGTCGGCGGTCTTGGCCAGCTCGTAAAGTACTTCCTGGCCTTCCGGCGTCGACAGGTCGATGCCGATCGAGCGCTTGCCGCGGTTGGGATGTTCGATCAGCGTGTGGCGCAGCGGGTCGAGCTTGACGCCGCCCATGTTGAGGAAGCCGCGTTGGGTGTCGCCGCGTACCGGATGTTCCACCTTGATCACGTCCGCTCCCCAGTCGGCGAGGATTGCGCCTGCCGCAGGGGTAAAGGTGAACTGCGCCACTTCGAGGAGGCGCATGCCTTTCATGACTTGGGTAACCATCGACTGAATTGTCCTGTTGCTTGCGTTGGCGCGGCACCGGGCCGCGGGAAACTGCGAAGGGCTCGCATTGCGCGGAAATCGCGCGGCGATCAACCGTTCTTGTGATCGCGGCAACGATGAATCTGCGTCGGCTTCAAGGAATCCGGGGCATCAACCGCGGCTGGCATTCTCGGAGAGCCGGTCCATGTAATCCATAAGCTGGTCGAGATCCTCTTCCGAGAAGCCCTTGAACAGGTGCTCTTCGCTTACCGTCGCAATATCGGAAAGCTGGTGCTGCAAGGTTTCTGCGGCAGCGGTGAGGTACACCGCCTTGGCGCGACGGTCATCCTCCCTGTCCCGCCGCTCGAGCAGGCCCTCGGCACAGAGCCGGTCGACCAGGCGGCCGGCCGAGGCCTCAGACATTTCGAGTGCTTCGGCGATGTGCCGCTGCGTCGCGCCGGGATGACGGCTGACGACGGCGATCATCGCCCATTTCGATCGGGTGACGTTGAGGTTTGCGACCAGACGGTCAAAATTGTTCCGGAGAAGGCGCGCCAGCACCGTAAAGCGCAGGCCGATCTGCCGCCTCTTTTCAGCTGCCCCTTCGATATGCCCCTCCGTTTTCGCAACCCCCGATCCATTCTAGGGCCGGGGGCGCGAAAATCCAGTCAATTGCCAAGAGTCCTTCAAATCCTCTCGATGATGATCGCCGGCGCCATGCCGCCTGCCGCGCACATCGTGACAAGACCATAGCGGCCGCCGGTGCGTTCGAGCTCGTCGAGCGCGGTTCCGATGAGGATGGCGCCTGTTCCCGCGATCGGGTGGCCAAGCGCGATCGAACCGCCATTCGGGTTCACCTTGGAGCGATCGAGATCGAGGTCGCGGATGAACTTCTCGGCGACCACGGCGAAGGCCTCGTTGACTTCCCAGACGTCGATGTCGTCCTTGCTAAGGCCGGCCTTGGCGAGGACCTTCTTGGCGGCCGGGACCGGCGCATTCAGCATCAGCGTCGGGTCGTCACCGATCTCGGCCATGGCGACGATCCGCGCGCGCGGCTTGAGCCCGTGCTTGTCGGCATATTCCTTGGACGCGATCAGCACCGCTGCCGCCCCGTCAACGACGCCCGATGAAATGCCGACATGGTGGATCGGCTTGATGTCTACGTCGGGATATTTCTGGTTGATCAGCTGACGGAAGGTCTTCTCACCTTCGGCCGACGGCATGTCGAGGAACATCTCGAACGCCGGCTTGAGCTGGGCAAGGCCTTCGAGCGTCGTGTCAGGCCGGGGATATTCCTCGTGGTCGAGCAGAACGTTGCCGTCGTCGTCGGTCACCGCGATGGTCGACTTGTCGAACCGGCCTTCCTGGATCGCAATTGCCGCACGGCGCTGGCTTTCAAGGCCGAGTTCCTCCAGTTCAGCGCGGCTGATGCCTTCCAACGCGGCGATAGCGTCCGCGCATACGCCCTGGTTGGACTGGGGATGCTTGGCCTGCAGGCGCGGGTTCTTGGTGCCCATGCCGCCGCCGCCGAGGCCAGCCTTGTGCATCTCCATGCCGTACCAGTTGACGTAGCTCATCATGTCCATGCCGCCGGAGATAACGAGGTCGTGCATGCCCGACATGATCATGCCCGCCGCGAAATTGGTGGCGGTGATCGACGAGCCGCAGAAACGGTTCAGCGTAACGCCGCCCGCCCTGACGTCGTAATCGGCGTCGAGCGCGGCGTTGCGGCCGATGTCGCCTGCCTGCAGGCCCAGGGCTCCGGAAACGCCCCAGATCACGTCGTCGACCTCTGCGGTGTTGAGATTGTTGCGGTCGCGGATCGCGGCCAGCACCTGGGCGGACAGATGCTCGGGATGGACTGTCGAGATCGCTCCCTTGCCCATTTTGCCCACACCGCGATAGGTGCGGACGGCGTCGATGATATAGGCGTCGGCCACGGTCGTTCTCCTTGGTCTTTTGCGATTCCCGGTTGTCGGGACACCGGGCGCTCATGCTAGCAGTGGGCGCGAATTGCAATTGCAGACGTGATCGCCACGGCGATTGGTGGCCAATTGTCGAGCCAGGAACCACGTCGCCGGACCCGGGCCGGAACGCCATGGCTTGACGAAGCTCGTCTGCCGGTGAACAGCGCCCGCAGCGTAAGGGAAAGACACAAGGCATGGCTGGCGGAATCGACATCGGCGGGGAGAAGCGGGAAACCGGTGCGTTCACCCCGCTGCGCGAGCCGGCCTTTCGCAGGATATGGACGGCCAGCCTGCTTTCCAACTTCGGTCAGCTGTTCCTGGGTGTGGGTGCCGCGTGGCAGATGACCAAGCTCACCGATTCGCCCAGCATGGTCGCGTTGGTGCAGACGGCGACAATGCTGCCGCTGATGGTCGTGGCTTTGCCCGCAGGAGCCGTCGCGGACATGTTCGACCGCCGCAAGATCGCGATGACGGGCCTGGGCTTTGCTTCGATCAGTGCTGCCGGACTGACTGCGGTTTCCTACCTCGGATTCATAACACCCTGGCTGCTGCTCGGCTTCCTTGTCCTTACCGGGGCCGGGGTGGCGCTGTTCGCGCCGTCCTGGCAGGCTTCGATTCCCGAACAGGTGTCGCGCAAGAACCTGCCAGCCGCCGTGGCGCTAGGCACTATCAGCTACAATGTCGCGCGAAGTTTCGGGCCGGCGCTGGGCGGCCTGATCGTACTTGCGGCGGGGGCAAAGGCGGTATTCGGCCTGACATCGGCCTTCTTCCTGCCGCTGCTGTTCGCCTTCTTCATGTGGAAGCGGGACCATGTCCCGTCACGCCTTCCGCCGGAGCGGATTGATCGGGCCATGGTTGGCGGTGCGCGTTACGCGCTGCACTCTCCCGATATCCGCACGTCGCTGGCCAGGGTTTTCGCCTTCGGTCTGATGACCGCATCGGGAACTGCACTTGCACCACTGGTGGCCAAGGACATCCTGCAGGGCGACGCGGCAACCTTCGGTATCCTGCTCGGCGCGGGCGGCGTCGGTGCGGTGATGGGTGCGTTGTTCGTAAGCGAGATTCGCGAGAAGTTTCCTATCGAGCCTGCGATAAGGGTATTCGCGATCGGGACCGGCGCGGCGCTGATCGCGATCGGAACGATTCCTTCGCTGCCAGTAACGATCGCCGCCTTCGCTGTGATCGGCGCCTGCAACACGCTAACCGTCGCGCTGCTCAATGTCAGCGTGCAGATGTCCGCGCCGCGCTGGGTGACGGCGCGGGCGCTGTCGCTGTTCTCGTCTGCCATCACAGCCGGATTTGGCCTTGGCGCGTGGGCCTGGGGCGTCGTTGCTGGTCTGGAAGGCATTGCGTTCGCGCTCACCGCTTCGGGCTTTGCTGCAATGACGACGGTGTTCCTCGGCTTCGTGCTGCCGCTCAGGCGCGACACCGAAACCGACGGCGATACGGTCGATATCGGCCAAGAGCCCGAGGCCGCGCTGAAGGTAAGCCTGCGTTCCGGCCCGGTGGTGGTCGAGATCGAATACGACGTCGATCCGGAGCGCGCCCGCGATTTCTACGACCTGATGATGAAGATCCAGCGCGCCCGCAAGCGCATCGGCGGGTTCGACTGGTCGATCTCGCGCGATATCGAGAACCCGGCGATCTGGCTGGAGCGCTACAGTTGCCCGACCTGGGGCGACTACCTACGCATGCGCGACCGCTATTCGGCTGCCGAATACGACCTCCAGGAGGAGGCTGACACCTTCAACCGCTCCGGCCATGGCAGGCGGGTGCGCCGCATGCTGGAACGACCGTTCGGTTCGGTGCGGTGGAAAGCGGATTCGCCCGATCCGCATCAGGAAACGGTGACCTTTATCGGTCCATAGTGACTTTGCGAGCCCTGTTGCCCGAATGCAACAGGTAGCGAGAATTCAGACAGATCGTCAAATCACGTTTGGAAGCTTTTCACTCGCAGCAATATAGCGGCGCGCGAGGCGTGAGGGGCTTCTACAACTATGCAGCTGCGCGTTGCTGGCGCAGCGTGAGATTCCCCTTACGACGTCATACTCGTATCGCCTACAATGGCGAAGGTTATAGGTTAGGATTCTATATGGTTAAACATCTCAAAGCTTCGACGTCGCTTTTCGCACTGGCAGGCTGCGTGGCATTCATGCCGGGTGCGGCGCTTGCCGCCGATGGCGCCGACGAGGGACCCATCACGGTGGTTGCGCAGCGCCGCGAGGAAGCGCAGGTCGATGTGCCGATTTCGGTTACAAACCTCGGCTCGGATGCGTTGATCACCGCCAATGTCGAGGAACTGTCAGACATCACGAAGATGACGCCGGGCCTGCGGTTCGACTTTGCGGGCGCCTACTTCCAGCCGACCATTCGCGGCGTCGGCACACCCGTTACCTCAGCCGGCAGCCAGGGCAACGTCGGTATTTATGTCGATGGCTTCTATTCGCCCAACCCGCTGGCGACGGATTTTGACGTGATGAACGTCCAGTCGATCCAGATCCTAAAGGGTCCGCAGGGTACCCTGTTCGGTCGCAACACCACCGGTGGTGCGATCCTGGTTCAGACCGCCGACCCGAGCATCGAAACCAGCGGCGAAGCGAGGATTTCCTATGGTCGCTACAACGAGGTGAAGGCTCAGGCCTACGCCACTGTGGGTATCTCCGACACAGTCGCCTTCGATATCATGGGTCTCTATCGGCGCGGCGATGGCTGGCAGCGCAACATCAGCTTCCAGCCCAAGCCCAAGCGGGTCGGCGATTACGAGAATTGGTCGGTCCGGCTCGGCCTGCTGGCGCAGCTTTCGGACGATGTCGAAGTGCTGATTCGCTATCAGCACGGCAAGATCGACGATCCCGGCCCGCTGCTGACCGCGAGCTATCGCGACAGCGAAATCGGCGGCGGACAACCCTATTATGCGGCACCAGGATAGTTCACTTACAACAAGAACGAGATCGCCAGCGGCACCAACCCGAACGACCAGGAATATTTCCATTCCAATTCGGATACGATCCAGGTGACGCTGCGCGCCGATCTCGGCTTTGCCGATTTCACGTCCTACTCGCAGTACCGTAATGAAGAGGTCGATGCCTCCATCGAACTCGACTATTCGGGCGTGGAATATATCCAGCTTGGCTTGCCTAATGATAACGAGACCTGGACTCAGGAATTCCTGCTGACCTCCAAGCCCGGAACGCCGCTGCAGTGGACGGCTGGCCTGTTCTACTTCCAGAACACCGACACCTACCGTGTCTATTTCGATTACTTCCCGGCAATCGGCTCCTTCAGCCGCTGCTGCAAATTCGGGTCCAGCGCAACTGCGGTAAGCTACGCCGCGTTCCTCGACATGACTTACGAGGTGACGCCGCAACTGTTCGTTACTGCC
>CAYPFE010000092.1:0-9214 GCA_964409895.1 uncultured Novosphingobium sp. | reverse complement strand
CCTGAACTCGAGGTGTTGCAGCGCCAGATCGCCGCAAAACTGGGTTTCCGCCTCGTCGATCACCGCATGGAACTCTACGGTGTGCGCGCCGACCGCAAGGATTTCGAACCCGAGGGGTGAGCCAGGAAACGCAGGCCAGGCGCGCAAGGATATCGCCGGCTGGCCGGCTACGCATCGCCGGGCGGACAACCGCCATGGCGCTGCTGCTCCCGGCCTTTGCGGCCCTGCACTTTGTCTGGCGGCCGTTCACCGAGCACAGCCCCTGGCCGCGGCTTTTTCTCCGGACAGTTTCGAGAATTGTCGGTTTGAGGATTTCGGTTCGTGGCGAGCGGGTCGAGAGCGGAGCCTTCTTCATTGCCAACCATGTCAGCTGGCTCGACATCCCGGCGATCAGCGGGCTCACTGGCTCGGCCTTCGTCGCGCATGACGGGCTGAGTGCAAATCCGGTGCTGCATTGGCTGTGCCGGGCCAACGACACCGTATTGATCGCCCGGCATGACCGCACGAGTGTCGCCCGCCAGGTTGAGCAGGTCAGGCAGGCCTTGCGGGACACCGGGGCATTGACCGTCTTTCCGGAGGGCACGACCAACGACGGGACGCATGTGCCGCCGTTCAAGTCTTCATTGCTTTCCGCGATTGCACCTGTGCCCAATGGCATCAGCGTCCAGCCGGTCTGGCTCGACTATGGCCGAGGCAGCGAGGAAATCGCATGGGTCGGCACCGAGCCCGGAATCGCCAATTACCTTAGGCTTGTTGCCCGCCGTGAGCCTGTCGAGCTTACCGTCCACTTTCTGCCGGAACTGGCAGGAGACGAATTGGCCGACCGCAAGGTGATTGCGGTTGCCGCCCGCGAGGCCATTCTTTCCGCGAAATCCCGGGAAGGGGACAACCGCGCCTAACGCGTGGCGTTGTAAGCCAGTTGGCTTTCGTCGAGCTGAAAGCCCACCAGCAACTCGAAAGTCGCGCGCGCGATCGCTGCCTTTACCTCGGGATCGGCCAGGGGATCGATCGCCGCGTCTGCGTCGCCGGCCTTGCGCTTGCGCGTGATGCGCCGCCGTATGTCTTCTGGCAACGTGGCCGAGGCGCGGTCTACATAACCGATGCCTTCGCCACGAGCCTGAGCGCGTTCCTGCCCATTGGCGAAATTCAATGTCACCTGTCCGACCCGCTTGGTGACGACCGTGTTGCCACCCCGAAGAACGGTCACGAAATAGGGCAGTGTCACGCGGCGGGCACCCTGGACGTTGGTTCGGCGCGCAAGCACGTCAAACGCCACGCGCGAAACCACCGGGTCCCCGTCCTCGCCGCACTGCGGCCGCAGATTGGTCATCGCCGCCACGACATCGATATTTGCCGCCGACTTGTTGCCGGGCGAGGCGAACAGCGTGATATCGCCGGTGTGATGCGGAATCCCGACCGCCGGGCAGCGCGAACGCACCGCAGTAATGCCGACGCCCTCGTTGATGACGATTTCTCCGCGCGACTTGCAACCGGCCAGCCCCGACACGGCGGCGGCGGCAAGAAGGGTCGTGGCAGTCAGGCGGGAGCAGAATCGCATTGTCGGTTCCTCGATTGGCTTGCGCATGCCCTAGCGGCGCGAACGGCAAAGCGCTAGAGGCCCGATCATGAATGCACCCTTTCCCTCAGGCAAGCAGCCCCTTCGCCTGCTGATCGCCGCCCCGAGAGGGTTTTGCGCGGGCGTTGAACGCGCCATCGACATCGTCGAGCGCGCGATCGATCATTACGGAGCGCCGGTCTACGTCCGCCACGAGATCGTGCATAACCGCTTCGTGGTGGACAATCTGCGCGCGCGCGGCGCGATTTTCGTCGAAGAGCTCGACGAGGTGCCCGATGGGGCGCCGGTGATCTTCAGCGCCCATGGCGTGCCAAAGTCCGTCCCCGCCGAGGCGAGTGCGCGCGGCCTCGAATGGCTGGATGCGACCTGCCCGCTGGTCAGCAAGGTGCACCGGCAGGCCGAACGGCAGATCGAATCGGGCCGGCATATCCTGTTCGTCGGCCACGCCGGTCATCCCGAAGTGATCGGTACACTGGGCCAGGTTCCGGCAGACGCCATCACCCTGATCGAAACGGTCGCGGATGTTGCCGCACTCGACATCCCGGCCGACGCACCACTGGCCTATCTCACCCAGACGACCCTTTCCGTCGACGACACCGCGAAGATCATCGCCGCGATCCGAGAACGTTATCCGCAAGTGGTCGCGCCCAAGGCCGAGGACATCTGTTACGCCACGTCGAACCGTCAGGAGGCGGCCAGGCAGATCGCGCCCGAGTGCCAGCTGGTGCTGGTCATCGGAGCCCCCAACAGCTCCAATTCCAAGCGCCTGGTGGAAGTCGCCCTGCGCCTCGATACGCAAGCCAGGCTGATCCAGCGCGCCGGGGAAATCGAACCCGAATGGCTCGATGGCGTGACGACGCTGGGCATCACCGCCGGCGCTTCGGCTCCCGAGGAACTCGTGCGCGAGGTGATCGAGAGACTGCGCGAATTCCGTGAAGTCAGCGAACAGGAGATTGTGACGGCGCGCGAGATCATCACCTTCAAGCTGCCCCGGCAGCTGGCGGACTGAAGCACGGCGCATGGCGGTCTATACCCAGATTGGTGCGGAAACCATGGCGCGAATCATCGGCGAGTTCGATGTCGGCACCCTTATATCGGCCAAGGGGATTGCCGAGGGGGTTTCGAACAGCAACTGGCTGGTCGAAACCGCCGACGCCGATGGGCTGACCTCGCGGTTCATCCTGACCATGTACGAGAGCCGGGTCGAAACCGGTGACCTGCCGTTCTTCCTGGGCCTGCTCGATCACCTCGCCGAGCGAGGCTGCCTGGTTCCGCGCACCATCCACGACCGCGACAACCGCCCGTTCCGCTTTCATGACGGCAAGGCGCTGGCGCTGATCGAATTCCTGCCGGGTGTTTCTGTCAGCGATCCGAGCCCTGCGCAGGCCCATGCCGTAGGCCACGCGCTGGCGCAAATTCACATCGCGGCTGCGGATTTCGCAGGAGAGCGCGACAACAGCATGAGCCTTGCGGCCTCGAAGGCACTGCTCAATGCGTGTGGAGACGTTGGGCTTGCCTCGATCGATCCAAAGCTGCCGGCAATCGTTGGAGCCGCACTGACGGAGCTTGCCGCAGACTGGCCAGACGGGCTGCCGGTCTCTGTCATCCACGCCGACCTGTTTCCCGACAATGTGCTGATGCTTGGCGATGCTGTTTCCGGCCTGATCGACTTCTATTTCGCCTGCACCGACATCACGGCCTACGATGTCGCGGTGACGCATGCGGCATGGTGCTTCAGCGAGGACGGCACTTCGTTCGATCCAAAAATTTCGCGCGCGTTGCTCGCAGGCTACGAAGAGGTGCGGAGGCTGGAGCCCGGAGAACGCCAGGCGCTTCCCATTCTGGCACGGGGTGCTGCGTTGCGCTTTCTTGCCACCCGCGCCTATGATTGGAACAACACGCCCGTCGGTGCACTGGTGACGCCGAAGGATCCCATGCCGTTCGCCAGACGGCTGGAATTCTACTCGGATACGGCCAACCACGCGCTATTCGAGCCGGCAGGCTGAGTGGTTGCGCAGAGGTTCGCACGTTGAAGAAAGTCGAGATATTCACCGATGGCGCCTGCAAGGGCAACCCCGGCCCCGGCGGCTGGGGGGTACTGCTGCGAAGGGGCCAGCACGAAAAGGAATTGTCGGGCTCTGAGGCCTCAACCACCAACAACCGCATGGAGATGACCGCGGTGATCCAGGCGCTCAATGCCCTGATCGAGCCCTGCGACGTCACGCTCCACACCGACAGCCGCTATGTCATCGACGGCATGACCAAATGGATCGACGGATGGCAGCGCAGGGGCTGGATCAACGCCAGCAAGAAGCCGGTGCGCAACGCCGATCTATGGCACGACCTGATCGACGCCACGGCCCGTCACACGATCGACTGGCAATGGGTCAAGGGCCATAACGGCCACCCTGAGAATGAACGAGTCGACCAGCTGGCCAGCGACGCCGCCCTTGCCGCCGAAGCCGGCTGAGGGACAGCAGGAAGCTCCGGCCGTCAGGCAGTCGTATCGACCACGTCGGCGCCAGGTCCGTTCTTGATGATCGATTCGATCGCCTTCTTGGCGCTGGACTTGCTGGAATAGCCTTCGGCCCAGAACATCGTTTCCTTGTTGTAAACGAAATAGGCGACGAACTCGCCCTTCTTGTTCTTCCTGATCTCAAAACGATGGGCCATGAATCTTTCTGCCTGGGTTTTACGAGTCACACGGCGAATGAACAGGTTAGATATAGTTCCGGTCGAATGGAACCCTCCGCACGGGATCAGCGGGAATAGATCGGCACCTGACGTCAGGCCGCCTGACTTACCCCGGCGGCGACCGATTCGGGCTCGTCCGCGCCCATCCGCGACCGAAGAAACAAGCCAACAAATGCCGCAGCGAATGTCAGGAAGGCGATCCATGCCATGGTGATGCGATAGCCGGTCGGCGACGGGAACTGCGCGGTGCCGCCAGGTTCGGTGATCGTATCACTCGCCAGGAGCACCGCGATCAACTGGACGCCGACCGCCGCTGCCATGCCGCGAAGCACCGACATGGTCCCGATCGCCTCGCTGGTCCGGCCGTCAGGCGCGGATGTCACAATAACAGTCGGCATCGCCGCATTGAGGCCCGAGGTGCCAAATGAAATGACGATCAGCAGGAAAATCACGCCCAGCAGGGTTTCGGGCAAGGGCAGCGCCAGTATCCAGCCCACCGCCGCAAGCAGCGCGCCGCCGACCACCGGAACACGATAGCCGAATTTGGTCATCAGCAGCCCGGAAATCGGCCCGGCAAAAAACGACAGGATGTTCGACGGCAATTTGGCAAGCCCGGCCACGGCAGCGCTGAGGCCTAGCCCGGCCATGGTCCAGACCGGCGCCTGCGTGAAGGTGGAGAACAGGAAGACGATCTGCATCGTGCCCATGCCGAGCAGCACCGACATCGCGTTGACAATCGCGATATTGCGGATGCTGAGAATCCTGAGGTCGATGAACGGCTCTTTTGCGCGCAGGCTGAGCCGGGTCCAGCAAGCGATGATCACGATGCCCAGCACGATCAGGCCGATCACCCACTGGTCGATCCAGCCATGGTCCTTGGAGAGCGCGATGCCGAGCAGTATGCTCGAAATACCGGGGACCGGCAGCAAACCCTCGATCCAGTCGATCGGTTCCTTCGCGGGAACGCCCGGCTGCGCAGGCACGAACAGCCACACGGCGATCAGGGCGAGGACAAGCAGGAAGGCGCTGAAGGCGAACAGCATGTGCCAGTTGAAATTGTCGATAATCCAGCCGCCCAGCACCAGACCGATGGCGACCCCCATGCCCTGGGCGGTGGTCATCAGCCCGACCGTGAATGGCAAGCGCTTCGGTTCCTGCGTATCGCGCAAAACGCTCATCGCCAGCGGCATTATTCCGATCGCGAAACCCTGAAGCGCGCGGCCCGCCAGCACGATGGCATAGTCAGCAGTCAGCGCACTCATCACCGATCCGACTGCAGCCAGCGTGATCAGCACCTGGATCAAGCCCTTGCGCCCGCGCATGTCGCCGAACCGGCCAACCACGATGCAGGTCCCCGAGCCGATCACCATATGCATGGTGACCAGCCAGCCGGCGGTTACCGGATCGCCGAAATCGCGGATCAGCGTCGGCAGAGCGGCATAAAGCATTGCCGATTCGAACGTCGCCGCCGTCATGCAAATGAACAGCGCGGCGACGATCAGATTGGGGCTGGTTCGCATTCGGTCCGTCTCGCCTATTCCTGGTCCGGCTTTGCGATTGCGGCCGAACCTAGGATCATTTGTTGATTATCCGGATGCAGCCATGACACGCACAAGCGTGACCGGCAATGGCTTTACTGTGCCGGCTGCCGCTCGCGCGCACGTATCATCAAGCCCGAGAGCGCCACCACCACTGTCGCTATTATGACCCATCCCATGGCGAGACGGAAACCTTCGGCCGAAGGCAGTTGCGCGCCTCCTTTCTCTGCCAGTGTGCCGGTAGCCAGCAGCAGGGCGATGATCTGCGCACCGATGCCGGAGAACATGCCGCGCACCACAGCCATCGTCCCGATCGCCTCGCTTGTCCGCTCCTGCGGCACCGACGCGACGATTACATTCGGTACGGCGGCATTGACGATCGTGGTACCGAACGAAATCACGCAAAGCAGCAATATGACCTCGACCGTCGAGCCGGGCAGCCCGAGCGCCCAGACCCATCCCAGCGCCATCAGGATAGAACCGCTGACGATGGGCACACGCAGGCCTGCCTTCTGTTGCAGCCAGCCCGCCAGCGGCCCAGCGAAGAACGACAGGATATTGGATGGCAGCTTGATAAGCCCCGCAATCGTCGCCGCCAGCCCGAGCCCGGCCAAGGTCCACACCGGGTTCTGCGCATAGGTCGTCATGACGAAGACGGACTGCATCGATCCCAGCGCGAAGAACACCATCGCAAGGTTCGCCAGCGCGACATTGCGGGACGCGAGCAACCTCAAATCCACAAAAGGTTCGCTTGCTGCGAGACTACGCCTTGCCCACAGCGCGAGGACGACGATACCGGCGACGATCAGGCCACCGACCGCAGGCTCAGCCCAGCCATGGGTCTTCGACATGGAAATGCCGAGCAGGATCGCGGCTATCGCCGGTACCGGCATCAGCCCTTCGATCCAGTCGATCGGCTGCCTGGGCGGGGTTCCCTCCCGCGACGGAACCACCAGTGCGACTGCCGCCAGCGCAAGGCCCAGCAGCACCGCGCTCGCGACGAACAGCCAGTGCCAGTTCAGCGTATCGATGATCGCCCCGCCCAACACCAGACCGGACGCCGTGCCGGCGCCCGCCGCCGTCGTCATAAGCCCGACAGCGACGGGAACGCGTCCTTCGGGCAGGTTTTCACGGATCACGCCGATAGTCAGCGGCAGCACGGCGGCCGAAAGGCCCTGCAATGCCCGGCCTATCAGCACGATAGCGAATACCTTTGTAACGGCGCTCAGGATCGAACCAATCAGTCCTGCCGCGAGCAGCACCAGCATCACCCGCCTGCGACCGTAAATGTCCCCCAGCCGGCCGGCGAGCACGGCCACGCCGGCTCCAACCAGCATATGCGCGGTCACAAGCCATCCTGCCGTCAGCGGATCGCCGAATTCGCGGATCAGCGTCGGCATCGCCACATAGATCATAGTCGTCTCGAAGACGGCGGCAATCTCGACGATGAACAGTGCGACGATGATGGCCATTGGGCCGCTACGCATTTGCATGTCTTCCCCCTGGTACACGCGAGCGCATTCGGGCTCCGGCAGGAATGAATTCCATCGACTGTAATCGGCCGCAAGGCAATGGGGATGGTGAAACTTGCGCATCTGGCGCAATCGGAGGCAATTGGCCAATATCCCGCCATGACCAGCCGATTCTCCGCATTCGCCCTTGTGCTTGCGCTCATCCTTGGCGCATTGACTCCAGCCGCCGCGAAGGACGCCTCACCCCCGCCCGAGCCCCCTCCGCATCTCGAGCATGTCGCGCTCGAAACACCGCTGGGCACGATCACCCTGGCGCTCGATGCCACGAACGCTCCGGTCACCACCGCCAATTTCCTGCGTTATGCCGACGAGAAACGCTACGACGGCACCGTGTTCTACCGGGTCATGCGGCTGGAGTGGGGAGAGCAGCCCAACGGGCTGATTCAGGGCGGCACCAGCGGCGATCCCGGGCGCAACCTGCCGCCGATCGCGCATGAGCCGACCAGCCAGACCGGCATACTCCACAAGACCGGCGCGATCACGATGGCCCGATTCGATCCCGGCACCGCCGCCGGGGACTTCTCGATCCTGCTGTCTCCCCTGACTGGTCTGGATGCGCATCCCGACTCCGAAGACCCGTCGACTCAGGCGGGATTTGCGGCATTTGGCTGGGTGGTGCGGGGCATGGAGGTGGCGCGTGCGATCTTCGACGCCCCGATCTCGACCACCAAGGGCGAGGGCTTCATGCGTGGCCAGATGATCGAGGACCCGGTAAAGATCCTCAAAGTCCGCCGGGTTCCGCCGCCCGCAGACGACGCCTCCGCCTCCGAAGCCGGAATCACCGCGCCGTGATCGCGCTCCCCACCGCCTGGTGGGCGCACTACCTCGGCGACCTTGCCGCATGGACCTGCGCGGCGCTCGCCGCGCGCTGGCAGTACCAGCGCTGGCCCGAAGAGGCCCGCGCACTGGCTGGCGTCACCACTCCCTCCTATTTCGTCACGCTGGCGCTGGGCGCGCTAGCCGGCGCCTGGTTGTTCGGTTCGGCCAACAGTCTCAGAAGCATGCTGGCGGGGCCATCCCATTCGGTGGCGGGTGCGCTCGCAGGCGGTATTCTCGCGGTCGAACTGTGGAAGTGGCGCCATGGCGTCCGGCGTTCGACCGGAGGCGCCTTCGTCCTGCCGCTGGCTGTAGGCATCGCCGTGGGCCGGTTCGGCTGCCTGTTTTCCGGCCTGCCCGATTTCACCTATGGCGCACCAGCGTCGCTTCCCTGGGCCGTGAACCTCGGCGACGGCATCGCCCGACACCCGGTGCAGCTCTATGAGTCGCTGGCGATGGGCCTGTTCACCATTGCCTATGTCGCTGCGAGAAAGCGCGGGGCGGAATGGGCGCGCATGCATGCTTTTCAAGCGCTGGCAATCGTCTATGCTGTGCAGCGGTTCTTGTGGGAGTTCGTCAAGCCCTACCCAAGCCTAGCCGGGCCATTCAACGTCTTCCAGCTGCTCATGCTGGGGTTGATCGCATATGGCGTCATTTGGTGGCGATTTGATGGCGCCGACGCGGACGAGTGAATCCGCGATTCTCGAGCGCAAGTCTGCGCCCTATATCTTCCACGGCCAGACCACGTCGCTGTGCGAGACCTGCCTGGAGCCGGTCCCAGCAAAGGTCATCATCGAGGATGACTGCGTTTTCTACCTCAAGCGTTGTCTCAAGCATGGCGTGCAGAAGACCCTGATATCGGATGATTTCGACTATTGGCAGCAGCAGAAGCAGTGGCTCAAGCCCGGTGACCGCCCCTTGCAGACGCAAACGCGAACCGAGGCTGGCTGCCCCTTCGACTGCGGACTGTGCCCCGATCACGAACAGCACTCCTGCCTCGCGCTGATCGACGTCAACGAACACTGCAACCTGACCTGCCCGATGTGTTTTGCATCGTC
>CAYPFE010000091.1:0-9231 GCA_964409895.1 uncultured Novosphingobium sp. | reverse complement strand
CCGGGGGCCGCGGGGGCCGGGGGCGCGCCGTCGGCCCCGATCGTCCCCGCCTCGGCCAGGATCCGGGCCACCTCGCCGACCCGGCGTGCGGCATACCAGGCTGGCGCCTATCGTCCGATAACACACTCAATCCTGTGGAGCCGCGACAGGCTTTTGGCATGGTCGCGGAATTTCTGTTCACAGTAGGTTGCGTTTGATCCAGGGCGCCATCGCCCTTCGTGTTCGTATCATGAACGGGACCTGGTCCGTGATGATGGCCAGGATGTCCGTGAGATCATGTTCACGCTCGACCGAAATTCACGGTGCTATTCGCGATCCTCGCTGCGCGAGGCCGATGTCCGTCGTATATATGCGGTCGAAATCCTCTCGCAACAAACGCCGCATCACCCGTCGATTATAGCCGCCAAAAGGTATGGCGACGCTTCTTATCTGGACGCCCGCGGTATCGGCCAGTTGCTTGCGGGCATCGAGGAGTTCCGCCTGGAGGGAGGCGGCGTTGGCCAGCCGCCAATCGACGTGGTTGCGGCCGTGTAGACCCACTTCCATGCCCATGGCGACAAGCTCATTCAACTCGGCGGTGCCAATGTATCCAGGTTTTTCAAGTCGCCCGGCAAGCACAAAGAACTTGGCCGTAAGCCCCGCGTCGGCCAGTCGCCGTGCTGCGGCGATGTCGGACTGGTTGCCGTCGTCGAAGGTGAAGATGACCTGTTTCGATGCATCCGATTGTATCGTCCAGTCGACAAGCTCCTGAAACATGTCCCAGCCGACCCAGTAAGGCACTTCGTCCTTGTCGACGTAATCCGGCACAGTCCCGATGCCATGAAACATCAGGATTGCCTGGCGCATTGATGGAATCGAACCCGCCATTAGCTTGCGAATCCGCAACGCGCAGGATGGATTTCTGCTATCGCAGCCAAAAGCCCAAGGCGACATGGCCGAATGCGCGGGGAGAAGCTCAAGAGCTGAATTCGATTTTCTCCGCACAGGGCTCGACAAGCGGCTCGGACATGTATTTGGTCGTTCGCATCAAATCTCACTATATTCGGAACGATTTATGACACCAGATGAATTCCGCGATCGGTATGGCCCCGTCGCCCTTGTGACCGGTGCGTCGTCCGGGATCGGCTGGGCCTTCGCCGAGGAGCTGGCGGAGCGCGGCTTCGACCTCGCGCTTTCGGCAAGGCGTACCGAGCGGCTCGAACAGCTGGCGGCGAAACTGGCGGATGCTCACGGCACGCAATGCCGGATCGTCACCGCCGATCTGACCGATTCGGACGCACCCGCAGCCATTGTCGAAGCCACGAAAGACCTCGACATCGGCCTGCTCGTCTCCAACGCCGGTTACAACATCAAGGGGCCGCACGAGACCAAGGAGCCCTCGGCGATGCTCAAGATGATGACGGTAAACTGCATCGCGCCGATGCTTCTGGCCCATGGCTTCATTCCCCGGCTGAAAGTTCGCGGCAAGGGCGGGATCATTTTCACCGGCTCTGTCGAGGGCTTCATCGGCATGCCGTTTTCGACCGTCTATTCGGCGTCGAAGGCGCTCGTGCGCGGGCTCGCAGAAGGACTGTGGGGCGAACTGCATTCCGAGAATATCGACGTGCTCAACCTCGCGCCGGGCGCCACCGAAAGCGAGGCGACAGCCAAGCTTGACCCGCAATGGCTACCCAATCTGCAGCCGGCGCGGGAGGTCGCGCAGCGGGCGCTCGACAACATCACGAATGGGCCGAGTTATATCCCCAGCGATCACTACCGAGCCCAGTTCGACGAGCTCTTGAGCGGACCGCGCCGGGAAGTGCTGGCCGGCATGGCCGAAAACCTGCGGAACTATGCGATTCCCGAGTGAACTGTAACATGGAGGCCGGAGTAGTCGTGAAACGGAATATCGCCGCTGCCGTGCTTGCATGTGCCTTGCTGGCTGTTCCCCAGTTGGCCGCTGCGGGCCCGATCGGCACGACCGATGAAAGCGCCAAGCCACAGCCGGGCGGGATAGCCCCGCAAACCCGCAAGGAGTTCCTCGGCTGCATGTGGGCGTGGACGGTGGTTGGCAATCTGATCGAGGGCAAGCCGCAATTCTGGGGTGCGGAGCACGCTGATTTCACGCCGGACACAGCAAGTCAGATGATCCAGCATTGGGGCAAGAAGGCGAAATCCGCCTATGGCGCGGAGCGCCTCGATGCCTACAACCGGGACCTCGACGCACTCATGAATCGCTCCAGTACGACGACCGAAGACATGTTGAGGGATCTGGGAATGGCGGGTGCCTGCCATGTCGCTCCGGGCGGCAGGTCGATCGTCAATTCGGGCTGGTCGCTGAACCAGAGCATTATCTACGCGATAAAGACCGGTCCGTCCTCCTGACCGCAGAATGGTCGGCCGGGGAAGGCGTTCACGAGGGAAGCAGCGGCGCGACCGGCGCTGTATCCACCGCCTTGACCATCAACCCCGCCAGTTCCGCCGGGCGACTGAGGAACGGGGAATGCGAGCTGTCTATCACTAGCGGCTCGACTCCGAGCCTGCGGATCACGTCCTCGCTCATCGCCAGGGGCTTGGACCGGTCCTGCCTGCACAGGATGTAGCTGCGCGGGATTTGCGCTTTCCAGAAGGCCGGCAGGCGCAGCCTTTCGGTCGGGAAGGGCGAGATGCCGGGACTGAGCATCGAAAAGGCCCAGTCGACTGTGGAGTCGTCGCAATCGTGATAGAAGAACCGGCGCGCACCTTCCTTGCTCGCCCATTTCATGGTGCCGTCCGCTTGCGGTTCGACATATTTGAGCATGCCGGTGCTGTCGTCCATCAGCTTAGTCGCGCGCGGCGGACCGCCCTTATCCTGCTCGTAGGAGCCTCCTGCCGCTTCGATAACTGCCTTGCCTTCATACGGCAGGCCTGCGGCGAGGAAGATCATGTGTCCGACCTTGTCCGGAGCCTCGTTGGCGGCGACGCAGATGTCGTAGCCGCCGCCTGAATGGCCGACCAGCACGTCGCCCTGTTGCAAGGCGTCGAGGATGGGCTGGATGCGGCCGAGATAGTTGGCAGGGCGCTCGGCGGCGCGCTTGCCGTGGCCCGGCAGGTCGAGCGCTATGGCTTGATGACCTAGCTTTTCGAGTTCGGGCAGCACACGTTCCCAGCACCAGGCGCCGTGAAAGCCGCCGTGAACGAGGATGAAACGCATCGACCATCTCCCCGGGTCTTCTCGATCTTCGGGTCAGGCTATCGCTTGGCGTCACCTCCGGCAAGCGCCGCCGGTTCCCCTCGCGCCAAAACCTGCTAGCATCCCAGAAACCCAATTGGAGGAGAACCCGTGAGCGAAGCCAACGAACAGATCATCCGCGATTTCCTGGCCAAGTGGGAGACCCGCGACGCCGAGGGCATGGCGGCGATGTTTGCCGAGGACGGCGTCTACGACAACGTGCCCGACGAAAAGCCGATGGTCGGACGCGAGGCGATCCTTGCCTGGCTCAAGGGCTGCTTCGAAGTGCTCACCCGCATCGATGTCGAGATCCTCAACATCTCGAGCAAGGGCGAATGGGTGCTCGACGAGCGCATCGACGACCATATCATCGGCGAGAAGCACATGCCGCTGCCAGTGATGAACGCGAGCCGCATCGTCGACGGCAAGATCGTGATGTTCCGCGACTATTACTGCCGCGTCACGGTCAAGGACCTTGGCATGGGCTGATGCCTGATCGAAAGACAGGAGGTTTGAAAGGTGGATTCGGATTTCGGGAACATGCTCGGTTTCCTCGTTCCGCTGGTGCTGATCGTGCTTGCGATAGGCTTCGTGCTGGGCCGCCGCGGGAGAGACAGCCGCGATCTCAGCGGGCCGCCGCCGGCAAGCATGACAGCGCCGCCGCGGGACATGTCGGCACCGCCTCCGGTGGCTCCGCCGGACATGTCGGGAACCATGGATATCAGGCAGCAAATCGGTGCGATCAGGGAAATGGATTCCGCCACACTTGCCGGAATCAAGGCGGCGATGGACTCGGGTAACAAGATCGAGGCGATCAAGCTGCTCCGAGAGGGCACGGGGCTGGGCCTCAAGGAATCGAAGGATGCTATCGAAGCGATGCTGAAGGCGGCCGGTAGATGACGGACATCGACGGTGACTTGCGGTTCTGCACGCGCTAGACAGGACCGAAACTTTAGGAGGCTGGAGATGAGCAACGAAGGGGATCGCGGCAATCTTGAAGGTCCGCCGCAAAGCATGGCGCCGCATCCGGCCTCGCCCGGCAGGGCCAGCCAGCAGGAAAGCGCGCAGGCGGCTTCACCTTCGTCCCCGCCACAGTCCGGCCAGGTTCAGTCCAGCGCCAGCTTCGACATGAACCAGCCGACGATCATCGCGATCCTCTATATCGTATCGCCGCTCTTCTGGATTACCGGCATCGTGGGCGTCATCCTCGCCTTTGTCTGGCGCGACCAGCCCAAGGGCGAATGGGAGGCGTCGCATTACCAGTATCTCATCAACACTTTCTGGATCGCGATGGTCGGCTTCGTCGTCAGCTTCGTGCTGATGCTGGTGCTGATCGGCTTTATCCTGATTTTCGTGGTGATGGCCTGGGCGATAGTGCGTTCGGTGATGAGCCTGATCAACGCGCAGAAGCAGCAGCCGATGCCCAATCCGGGCACGCTGCTGCTCTGACGCTGTGAGCAGCGCCGCCAGGCGCATCGCGGGGGCCGCGCTGGCCTATTGGGCGCTGATCTTCGCGCTGGGCGCGCTGCGCATTCTCTGGCTCGCGCCCCGTCTTGGCGAGAGCTTCGCGGTGCTGGCCGAGCTGCCGGCGATGCTGGGAGCCAGCTGGGTCACGGCGCGGTGGCTGTTGGGACGCTGGCGCATCGCCACGCCTTCCCAGGCACTGGCCATGGGTGCGCTTGCCTTCGCCATGCTGATCGGCGCGGAAGTCCTGCTTGCGACGCTCGCATTCGGTGTGCCGCCCCGGCAATGGCTTGCTTCGCTCTTGCGATCGCCCGGAGCGATCGGACTCGCGGGCCAGGCCGCGTTCGGCCTGCTGCCAGTCCTCGCGATCCGGGCGCGGCGCTAGAGCAGCGCGCAGACCGCGATCGCGAGCTGGATCCACAGCGCCAGCAGGAACAGCATGCTGGCCATGAATGCCCCGCCGCGATGGGCAGGGTTGTTGTAGGTCAGGTGCACCGCGCTCTGGATCAGCCGCAGGATCACGAAACCCCATGCGAACACGACCGTCCAGAAGTTGACTGCCTGGAGCACATAGGCCGCGATGCAGCCGGCATAGAACAACGTCGGCGCTTCGAATAATATGTTGAAGTGGCGAACGGCCGCGACCGTCGATTCAGGTTCGGGATCGCCGAGCTGGGCCTTGTAATAGTTCGGGTCCTGTCCCGCCTTCATGGCCGTGCCGCGCGCCGCGCCCATGCGGAACAAAGCGATGAAGGTCAGGAATACCACCACCATCATTGGTACGAAGATATAAGCCTGATTGACTGTTTCGGGCATTTTTGCGTCCCCCTTGTTTGCTTTGCGGCGGACCTGCGCCGCCGTGACGCAGGAGAATGCCGATGCCGGTCGCTAAGGCAAGGGAAACATTGTCCTGCCTTCGCCGCCCCGCTATGCGCCCGGCAAGGGCAATGGCGAAGAGGTTGGATACATGACTGGTACACTTGCGGGAAAGGTAGCGCTGGTGACCGGCGCGTCGTCCGGGATTGGCGCGGCGGCGGCGATTGCGATCGCGGCGGCAGGTGCGGCGGTCGCCATGTCGGCGCGGCGCAAGGACCGGCTCGACGAGCTCGTCGCGCAGATCGAGGCGGCCGGCGGGAAGGCACTGGCGCTTCCGGGCGACATGATGGTCGAGGAAGAAGCGATCCGGGCGGTCGAGGACACGGTCGCCGCCTTCGGTCGCATCGACATCCTGATCAATTCCGCGGGCGTTATGCAGGCCGGCGGGATTATCGACGCCGATCTCGACCTGATGCGGAAGGTCTTCGACATCAACCTGTTCGCCACGCTCTACACCTGCAAGCCGGCGGTCGCGCATATGCTGGAGCAGGGCGGGGGAGACATCATCAATGTCTCGTCGATGGCGGGGCGCAAGGGCGGCCCCTATACCAGCGCCTATTCGGGTTCGAAGCACGCGCTCAACGCCATGACCGATGGCATGCGGCAGGAACTGGGCGACAAGAACATCCGCTGCACAATCCTGATGCCCGGCGCGACCGAAACGGAAGTCGCGGGCGGCATCGTTAACCCTGAATGGCGCGAGATGATCGCCAAGCACGTCAGCAAGGAGGGCGCGGTCAAGGCCAGCGAGATGGCCGACACCATCGTCTTCATCCTTTCGCTGCCGCGCAACGTCAACATTTCGGAAATCCATGTGAGGCCGACGATCGACACGACGGCCTGACACGGCCAGCAGCCAGGGGAGAGGCCATGGCGGGAAGGCTCGAAGGAAAGCATGCGGTGATCACCGGCGCCGGTTCCGGCATGGGCCGGGCGATGGCGGAGCTGTTCGCGAAGGAAGGCGCGCAGGTGCTGTGCGCGGACATCAGCGGGCAGCAGGAAGAGGTTGCCCGCTCGCTCGGCGACGCGGGCGTTCCGTTCCAGGCCGACGTCAGCCGGTCTGGGGACGTTCAGGCGATGATCGCAGCCGCCGAGGACGCCTTCGGGCGCATCGACATCCTCGTCAACAACGCAGGCATCGCGCAGATGCCGGTGCCGATGCATGAGCACAGCGAGGAGCTGTTCGACCGCATCATCGCAGTCGACATGAAGAGCGTCTTCCTCGGCATGAAATACGGGATCACATCGATGCTGAAGACAGGCGGGGGCGCCATCGTCAACACGGCGTCGGCTGCCGGACTTACCGCCTGGAAGGGCACGACCAGCTACGGCGCCGCCAAGGCCGGCGTCATCCAGCTCTCGAAAATCGCCGCTGTCGATTATGCCGAACACAATATCAGGGTGAACGCGATCTGCCCGGGCTATGTCTGGACATCGATCATTCCCGGCATGGGCGATACGCGCGTGCCGCCCGAAGGCACGCCCAACCCGCCAGGTGCGCCGATGGAACGCTGGGCGCTCGCCGAGGAAATCGCCAGTGCCGCGCTCTATCTCGCCAGCGACGAGGCGAGCTTCGTGACCGGGACAGCGTTTCCGGTCGATGGCGGCTATACGACTGTTTGATGATTCGAATTTGGAGAGAGGAATTTCATATGCGTCTGGAAGCTAAGATCGCCGTCATCACCGGAGGTGGCTCGGGCATGGGCAAGGCCATGGCCATGCGCTTTACGGAGGAGGGCGCGAAAGTCGTGCTCGCCGATATTTCGGGCAAGCAGGATGAGGTTGCGGCCTCGCTCAACGAGGCGGCAAAGGCTGCCGGCGTCAACGAGACCATCGCGGTGGCGGTCCACGCAAACGTTGCCTCCGAGGATGACGTCAGGAACATGATCGCGACCGCCGAGGGGGAATTCGGGCGGCTCGATATCCTGTGCAACAACGCCGGTTTTGGCGGACCGATGGCGGCATTGGCCGACCAGGACCTGGAGACCTGGAATCGCGTCCACGACACCAATATCAAGGGTCCGTTCCTGGGGATGAAATATGGCATCCAGTCGATGCTCAAGACCGGCGGCGGCGCTATCGTCAACACTACCTCGGCCTCGGGCGTGGTCGGCTGGAAGCACCACAGCGTCTACGGCGCAGCGAAGGCGGGCGTGAACCAGCTCACCATGGCCGCCGCACTCGACTATTCGGACCAGAACATCCGCATCAACGCGATCGCGCCGGGCACGATGTGGACCGGGCTGGTCGAGGCCTCGCAGACCTATGACAAGCCGCCCGCCGATTTCCCGACGCTGGCCGGCATTCCGCTCGGGCGCTGGGGGCTGGCGGTCGATATCGCCAATGCCGCGGTCTATCTCGCCAGCGACGAGGCGGCCTATGTGACGGGCGTGATCCTTCCGGTCGACGGCGGCTACTGCGTCGGTTTCTCCGGCATGGGTGCCGAGCGCCCCGGCATCGCGACGGTCAACGAAGGCGAGACCTGACCGCCTAAAACACGGGGGAGAGGAACATGAAAGATTGGTCTTTGCAGCGCCGCCACATGCTGGGCCTGCTGTCCGGCGGAGTAGCATCCCTGGCGCTGGGTGGACCAGCCTGGGCGCATGGCCGCAGCGTGCTGGGCACACCGCATCAGCTGGCTGCCGAGCGCGCCTTTTTCGAGGTGCTGAAGGACCCGAGGCTCCCGGCAGTGCAGGCGGAATTGCGCGCCGAGCTGGCGAAGGGCAGCATCGGCCAGACCGCGTCGGGCGCGGCCACACTGGAGCGCGCGGTCGAGGCCTGGACGAATTCGCTGCTGTTCCACGTCCTCGCCCGCTTTCGCAAGCATCCGGCGATCATCTGGGGCACCGACGATACGCCGCGGCGCTGGAATGGGTACGAATTGCCCGGTGTCGGATCGGCCGGCGATAACCCCGACGCCGTCTATCGCACCGCCGTGCTGGACGGCAAGAAGAGCTACGAGCTCGTCGGAAGGATCGACCGGGAAAATCCGGCGACGCAGCTCGTCATCCAGGTCGACAGCGCCGACGCGACCGATCCGGGTTCGATGTTCGACATGGGCGCGAAGAAACCGTCGATCGTCTCGGCGACGTTGGGCATCCTTACCGACAGCGACCTCGAACTCGATGAGGAAAAGCAATTCAGCATCAGGATCGGCGGCGAGCCCGATGGCCGTCCGCACATCCCGCTCAAGCCCGGCGTGATCTCGCTCGGTTTGCGCGACATGCTGGCGGACTGGCGGCAGGTGCCGGCGATGCTGGAAGTACGCGAGATCGGGGCGGTTCCGCCGGATGGTGCAGAAGAACTCGACATCGCCCTGCTGGCCGACCGGCTGGTCGAAGCCCTGCCGAGTTATGTCCGCTTCTGGGGAGCTTTTCCCAACGTCTGGTTCGGCGGTCTCAAGCCGAATTCGATCTCTGAAGCGAGGCCGCGCCACAAGGGCTGGGGCTATGTTGCCGGCATGCATTTCGCTCTGGAGGAGGGGCAGGCCGCCATTGTCAGGACGGGGCGCGAAGATGCGCCTTACACCGGTTTCCAGATGTGCGATCCATGGATGATCAACGGCGACGTCCGCGCCTGGCAGCTGTGCCTCAACGCCTCGCAGGTGACGCCCGATGCCGATGGCGCGGTGACCTATGTCGTCTCGCCCTCCGATCCCGGCGTCGCCAACTGGATCGATACCGAGGGTCTGTCGCAGGGGC
>CAYPFE010000090.1:0-9367 GCA_964409895.1 uncultured Novosphingobium sp. | reverse complement strand
TCGTCTCCTTCGTCTCGCAGCTGGGCACGCTCAATCCCGGCGACGTGATTTCCTGCGGCGCGCCGCCGGGCATGACCTGGATGAAGGACGGCGACGTCTGCGAGATCGAGATCGAGGGTATCGGGGTCTTGCGCAATCACATTCGCGCAAGGCAGGTCTAGGGTGACGGGAGACGTAACATGGCGAAGGTAGCGATCAGGACGCTGGACCAGACCGAGGCTGACAGCGAGGACGGCGTGCAATGCCGCGCCTTTTTCGATGGCGAGGCCGACCCGCTGCACCTCAATTGTTACGAGATCGCTGACGGCGCGAGCCTGCGTCTTGATGCAGGCGCAGCAGAGCTCTGCTTCTTCGTGTGGAGGGGATCAGCGGCGACCGGGGAGACGGTTCTCGACGAACAGGCGAGCGGTATCGTCGAGCCCGGCGGCAGCATTGAAATTGCGGGCCGCGAAGGCGGCGCCACCGTGCTCGTCTTCAACCAGCAGGACCAGAGTCTCGCGCCGAGGGGCAAGGGACGCGTGATGCTGCTGCCCGCCGACCGGGTGCCACGTACCTTTGCGATGGGCGGCAACGAAGGCGTCGGCGGCGCGCTTCATGCCGATGCGCATGACCCGACCCCGAATGTCTGGCTGCACGAGAACGAATTCAACGAGCCCGACAAGGAAACGGTGCTGCATTCGCATTCGGAGGACGAGATCATCTTCGTGCGCAAGGGCGGCATCCGCCTCGGTAACCGTACCTATCCGGCTGGCACCGCCCTGTTCATCGCCGCCGACACCAAATACGGCTTCCACTCAGGCCCCGAAGGCCTCGGCTTCGTCAATTTCCGCGTCTCCTCACCGACCTACACCTCGGCGGACGGTTCGATGGTGCTCGATGAGGCGGAGCTGTGGGTCAATGCCGTCGGCAAGCCGGAATATGTGATGGCGGGCTGAGCATGGTCCTTATCGCGGCTCGCAAATGAAGATCGGTATGTCGCGGCTGGTTCGCGCACGGTAGTCGACAAAGGGTGCGTAATGCGAGTCGCACACCGGCCAGAGCGCGGGCTTCTCCTCAGGCCCCGCCAGCCTTGCGCGCAGCTTCATCGTCCGGTTGCGGTGGCGCACCTCGATATCGGGGTTGGCGGCGATATTGTTGTACCACACCGGGTTCTTCGGCGCCCCGCCCTGCGAGGCGACCAAGAGCACGCCCTCGCCATGGGGGACATACATCAGCGGCACGGTGATCGTCCGCCCGCTCTTTGCCCCGGTCATGGTGACGAAGCAGACCTCGTCGCCCGACAGCGTGTTGAACGCCTTGCCGCCGGTGATGCGGTTGAGGAAAAGATGCGCCCTGGTGATGAACTTCACGATCCATCGGGGCGGTACGTCTTCCGGTCCCTGCTGTACCTGATCCGCCATCGCCTCCTCCTCCTGCCTGGCCGCGCCAAGCATGTGCCGCAAGGCGCGGGCGGTCAAGCCGGGGTCAGGCGACCATCCTGAGCGCCGGCTGCGGGTACAGCGCTTCCGAGTTGCCGAATGCCGTATGGCTGCGGCACAGGTGCTCGACGACGGGACCGAGAGCAGACGTTCGAAGCGGATGCCGGCGAGATGGCCGTCGGCCCATTGCACGCGGCCAGCGAGACCTTCGAGGCCCTCCGGCCTGACCAACACCAGGTCGCCTTCGCCGAGTGTCAGTGCCTGGCTCTCGATCCTGCAGCCGCCCGCCGAGATGTCGTAAATCATGACATCGTCGCGAAAGCCCGTCCGCGAGCGGCAAAGCGCCGGAAGTACGACACCGACCCGCTCATGTTCGCGTAGTGATACAACATTATCGTCCATATCCGCCTCGCAGCCTGACTTTCCTTTGTCCGCACCGGCCTGTTACGGGGCCAGGTGAACCATTAAAGAAGACGGCGCACCGCGGCGGGCTTTAAGGGGCGGGCCTTTGCCTGTATCGATTCGCGCGTCAGCATGGAGAAGCCCCATGGCAACGATCGAACAGCAGCCATCCGAAGAGCAATTCGCAGGCCACTTCCTGCCGCGCAGGGACGTCGAGGACTGGGGCCGTGACGCTCGCCGCCGGATCATCGCCGAAATCCGCGAGCGCGGGTTGGTCGAGCGGGCCTGGGAGCTCGATATCGACGGCTTTACCGTGCTCTCGCCCGAGGAGGCAGGCACCGCCGAGATCACCCCGCGCCTGCTCGAAGCCAGCCTCGGCTTTGTCGAGAGGAAGCACGGCTGGTGTGTCGACCTCGACGGCGAGGGCGAGCACGAGGGGCTGATAGCGCCCTTCGGCAATGTGCTCCCCGAAATCGGCGTGCTCGGCGAGGGAAGGGTGTTCGAGGAAGCGCTGCTGAATCCGGTGGTGCTGGCGCTGATGCGCTATCTGCTCGGCGAAAGCTGCGCGCTGATCCACCAGTCGCTCTTCCTCAAATGCCCGGGTCCCGATCACCTGCCGCTGCACACCGACCAGGACCAGACCGTCGGCCCCTCGCCGCTTACGGCCAATGCGCATGTCGCCAACGCCAACTGGTTCCTCACCGACTATACCGTGGAGAACGGGGCGATCTGCTTCGTGCCGGGATCGCACAAGCTCGCTCGCGCGCCGACGAGGCACGAAGCGACCGACCTCTCGCTGTTCGAGCCGGTCGAAGCGCCGGCGGGTTCGGTAGTGGTGTGGCACGGCAACACCTGGCACGGCGCGTTCCGGCGGACAACCCCCGGCGTGCGCGCGACGCTGGTCGAATATTTCGGCCGCCAGTATCTCGCCGGCGCCGAGACCAGCACCGTCACCCAGGAGATGCTGGACCGCAACCCGCCGCAATTCGCCGAACTGGTACGCACTCAGGCGCAGATGCAGGGGCTGGGGGACACCAAATTCCAGGCGGCCAAGGAAACGCTTTACGGCTGATCCGGGACGGGCGCGCCGCTGGCCGACACTGTTCCATAATGAACCAGCGCCGGAATCCGGCGCGCGCGATGGCTAACAAATTCCTAATGACTCCGGGGACGGCGCCGGTTGCCACCAGCAAGCCCGGCGCCCGTCCATCCTGTTGGAAGGGGTCGAGCGATGCAGGTTCTTCCGTTCATGCTGGCGGCAGCGCTCATCGAGGCGCCGCTGCCGATCTACTACACCTCCGAAGCCCAGAAGGGTATCGAGGACAACTGGCCGCATATCTCGCACCGGCGCGACGGTCCCTGCGCGATCGATGTGACCGGCAACGGATTGTTCTTCCGGATATCGATGAGCGGCTTCGCTCCCGGCGAGATCGGCGAGTTTCATCTCGCCAACGGCGACATGAAACCGGTCCGCTACCGTTTCAAGAGCGATGGCGAAGGGGAATTTTCCAAGATCTACATCCCGTTCCGCCAGCATCGCTTTCACGGCGTGGTGTCGGTCAACGCCCGGAGTTCATATTGCAGCGTCAGCGCATCCTTCCCGTGGGAAGCGGCCACCGTACGGGTTCATTGAAACGTTCAAGGCCGTCGCCAGACTCAAGCCGGGCCCTCTTGCGATCCGGGCAAGCTGCTGCCAGCTTGCCCTCCCGGAAGAAGCAAGGAGAGCACCATGCGCAGAGAAGGCGACATTCCGCCACCGGGGGAAGACCTCGTCGCGTCGGGAATGGACACAATCAACGAGCATCTGCAGATTTACCTGAAAGACGGTCGCGAAGGTCATCTCCAGGACTTGCGACAGGCGGGCGGCTACAGCTTCTCGCCGACGCTGCTGATCAGGACGAAGGGCCGCAAGAGCGGTAAGGATTACGTGCTGCCCCTGCTCTATGGGTTGTTCGGTGATGAGGTGATCATCGTCGGCTCGAAAGGCGGACATCCCGATCACCCGGCGTGGTTCTACAACCTGACCGCCGGGGGCAAGGTCACGCTTCAGATCGTCGAGGACAAGTTCCGCGCGTCGTGGCGCGTGCTAGAAGGCGAGGAATACAAGAAGGTCTGGGACTACATGATCGGCATCTACCCGCCGTTTGCCGAATATCAGAAAGCGACCGAGCGGCAGATCCCGCTGGTCGCGCTCAAGCGGCTGGAGCAAATAGCCTCGCTTTGAATTCTTTCTAACGCTGGACCGGAGCAGGTTGATCCGGCAAGCTGGTCTCGAGAGAGGATGAAACCATGGCGGTCGTAACCACGATACCCGACGATCTCGACATCGATGTCGAGGCGCTGGCGAGGAAATACGCAGAGGAGCGCGAAAAGCGCCTGCGCGGCGACGGGCTAGGCCAATACAGCCATATGGAAGGCGAGTTCGCCTGGCTGGGCAGCGATCCGCGCGCCGACCCCGATTTCACCCGCGATCCGATCGTCAGGGATGCAGACGTGTTGCTTATCGGCGGCGGCTTTGCCGGGCTGCTCGCGGGCGGCAGGCTGCGCGAGCGGGGGGTCGAGGACATCCTCATCGTCGAGCGCGGCGCGGACTTCGGCGGCGCCTGGTACTGGAACCGCTATCCGGGCGCTGCCTGCGACGTCGAATCCTACATCTACATGCCGCTGATCGAGGAGATCGGTTACATCCCCACCGAGAAATACGCAAAGGCGACGGAAATCTTCGAATATTGTAAGACGCTTGCGCGGCACTACGACCTTTATCCTGCGGCACTATTCCAGACCACCGTGGAAGAGGTCCGCTGGGACGCAGATCGCAAGCGCTGGATCGTCACCACCGACCGGGGTGACGCGATCGCCGCGCGCTTCGTGATGATCGGCAACGGGCTGCTCACCAATCCCAAGCTGCCCGGCATACCCGGCATCCTCGACTACAAGGGCAAGAGCTTCCACACCAGCCGCTGGGACTATGACTACACCGGCGGCAGCCAGACCGAGCCGATGGTCAATCTCGCCGACAAGACAGTCGGCATCATCGGCACCGGGGCGACCGCCGTGCAGGCGATTCCCGAGCTCGCCAAGGTGGCGAAGCGGCTCTACGTGTTCCAGCGCACGCCGTCCTCGATCGATGAGCGCGCCAACGAGCCGACGCCGCCCGATTTCGCCGAGACACGGGAGCCCGGCTGGGCGCGGCGGCGGCGCGACAATTTCTCGAATATCGTGGCTGGGGGCCATGAGGATGTGGACCTCGTCGCCGATGGCTGGACCGACATCTCCAAGCATATCGGCGCGGCGACCGGCGGCAAGATGAAGCACACGACGATGGAGGACCTCCAGCGCGCACAGATGGCCAAGATGGAGATGACGCGCCGGAGGGTCGAAGCACTGGTCGACGATCCGGCAACCGCCGAAGCGCTGAAGCCCTGGTACAACTACTTCTGCAAGCGGCCCTGTTTTCACGACGAGTATCTGCCGAGCTTCAACCGGCCCAACGTCACGCTGGTCGACACCAAGGGCAAGGGCGTCGAGCGAATCACCGCCAAGGGCCCGGTCGTCGCGGGCAAGGAATATCCCGTCGACCTCCTCATCTATGCCACCGGCTTCGACATGAATACCGGCATCGAGGCGGAAACCGGCATCCGCTTCATCGGTCCGGACGGCAAGACACTCACCGAGCACTGGAAGGACGGCCTGCGCACGCTCTACGGTATCCAGACCCGCGGCATGCCGAACCTGTTCATCATGAACCTGCTGCAGGCAGGCGTCTCGGTGAACTATGTCCACATCGCCGACGAGCAGACCATCAACATCGCCTATATCATCGCCCGCTGCCTCAAGGAGGACGTGGTGATGGTGCAGCCGACCGCGGAAGCCGAAGAGGCCTGGGTGAACGAAATCCGCGACAGCCTGAAAGCGCGCGCCAGCATGCCGGACACCTGCACGCCCGGCCAGTACAACGCGGAAGGCAGGCCGGTTGCGGGCAGCGGCCAGAACGGCTCCTACATGAAGGGGCCGATCGCCTATATCGAACTGCTCGACAAATGGCGCGAGGACGGCTCGATGCCGGGGCTGGAGCTTGTCAGGGAAGAGTGAGGCTCAGGCCCCGGCCATTTCCGTCTCACGCCTGCCGATCTCGCGGCCGATCACCGGCCCGCCCTGGACGACGACGCTCCATAGCCGGCGCACGCAGCGACCGGGCGTGCCTTCGGCGGAATGAATGTAGCGCCAGTTGTCCCAGGCGGCGATGTCGCCGGGCCGGTAGCGATGCCAGTAGACGAATTCTTCGCCGGTCAGATGCTCGATGAGTTCGGCGACCAGCGCCTTGCCTTCCGCGCCGGGTAGTTCGACGATGCCGGCGGCCCACAGCGGCGGGCAGTTGAGCGCCTTGCGGCCCGAATGGGGATGGGTGACGACCAGCGGATAAGCCATGTCGGCGAAGCGGTTGTCTGCGAGCATGGTTTCGCCCTTGTCGCGATAGGCCTTGTTCTTGTTGATGGTCGCCTGGGCATGGTTCCAGCTCTGGATCACATGCAGCCCTTCGATCCGCTCCTTCATCTCACCGGACAATGCCGCATAGGTCGCGAAGCCGTCAATGAAGCCGGTTCCTCCACGCTCCTCTGGCACTTCGACCGCATAGAGCAATTTTCCGCGGTTGGGCTTGGGAATGTAGGCATGGTCGGTGTGCCAGCCGGTTTCGCCGAGCAGCGCGTCGTCGTCCTCGTGGATTATCTCGCCATTGGGCCCGCGCGTGCGGATCTCCGAGACGCCGGGTACGTCGGGATCGCAATTCTCTGCCGGCGGGCTGAGGTCCGGTCCGCCGAAGGGTTCGGTCGCCGCCACCAGCTGCTGCTTTGTCAGCTTCTGGCCGCGAATGACAAGCAGACCATGCTCTTCGAAGGCATCGCGCAGTTGGTTGGAAACTGCCGGAATGAGCGGCTGGGACAAGTCGATGCCGCTGACCGCGACGCCTCCCTTGGGCGACAATGGCTCGAAACGCATGCTGCCTCTCCCTTGGCTTGCCGGGATTCCGGCGGTGCTTGCTTCGCAATCTACCGTTTGCGCTACAGTCCCGCTTGATAATACGGGCCGAAAGACGATGATGGAAGGGAAGGCGGGGCGGCGCGAATCCGTTCCGATCGCGGGGGGAGCGGAAAAGGGCGCCATGAATTTCGACTATATCATCGTCGGCGCGGGGTCCGCCGGTTGCGTGCTGGCTGAGCGGTTGAGCGCCGATGGCCGGTCCCGCGTGCTGCTGCTGGAAGGCGGTGGCCGCGACCGCCATCCGTTCATCCACATGCCCAAGGGCATGGGCAAGCTGTTCGAGGATCCGAACCACGTTCGCTTCTTCGAAACCGAAGCCGATGGCGACATGCCGGCCGAGGTCTGGATCAGGGGCAAGACGCTGGGCGGCTCTTCCTCGGTCAACGGCATGATGTATTTCCGGGGGCATCCGGAGGACTACAACGAGTGGGAGCGGATGGGTCTCACCGGCTGGGGCTGGTCCGACATTGGCAGGGTGTTTCGCACGATCGAGGACCATGAGGTTCCGGGCGGCGACCGGGGGCGGGGCGGGCCGCTCAAGCTCAGCTTTGCCCGGCATGGCACCGAACTCCACGAGGCCTTCATCAAGGCCGGAGAACAGCTTGGCATTCCGCGTGTCGAGGACTTGAACCACGAGGGCCAGGAAGGCGTGGGTTACCCGACCTGGACGGTCAGGAACGGCCGCCGCCAGAGTGCTGCCGAGGCGTTTCTGAAGCCTGCCCGCAAACGTGCGAACCTCGAAGTCTGGACCGGTGCGGACGTCCACCGCGTGCTGTTCGACGCCAAGCGCGTCTGCGGTGTCGCCGGCATGCGGGGCGGTGAGCCGTTCGAAGTGCGCACCGAAGGCGAAGTGATCCTTGCCGCCGGCGGGCTCGCCTCGCCGCAGATCCTCGAACGCTCGGGCATCGGTTCCGCTGCGCATCTCCAGGCACTGGGCATCCCGGTAGTTCACGACAGCCCGGATGTCGGCGAGAACCTGCTCGAACACCGGCTTCTCATGATGCAATATGACTTGCTGAAGCCGCTCAGCCAGAACCCCGGCTATCTCGGCTGGCGCGCGATCATGAACGGCGCGCGCTGGTTCCTGACCCGCAAGGGCCCGATGGCCGAGGGTAGCTATGAGGCAGGTGCCTTCGTCAAGACCGATCCCGCGCTCGACCGCCCCGATGTCGAAATCCTGTTCGCGCCCTATTCGCTCAACCTCACCTTCGAGGGCAGGGTGGACGGCGACAGCCTGCATTCGGCGCATTTCTTCGGCTACCCGCTGCGCTCACGAAGCAAGGGCAGCATCCATATCCGCTCGTCCGACCCGGCGCAGGGGGCGGCGATCCGGCCCAATTACCTGTCCGATCCCTATGACTGCGAAGTCACCGTCGCGATGTTTCGGCTGCAACGCAAATGGCTGCGTCAGCCCGCGCTGGAAGGCATCATCGGCAAGGAGACCTCGCCGGGGCCGCAGGTGGAAACCGACGAGCAGATTCTCGACGCCTTCCGCACTGCCGGACAGGCAGGCCTGCATGCCTGCGGCACCACCCGCATGGGCACCGACGAACGCGCGGTGCTTGACGAGCGGCTGCGCGTGCGCGGCGTTTCCAACCTGCGCGTCGTCGATGGCGGGGTGATGCCGACGATGGTCTCGGCCAACACCAACGGCCCGATCATGGCGATCGGCTGGCGCGCCGCCGAACTGATCCTGGAGGGGAGCAACCGATGACGGACGCCCAGCCGCCGCGCGCCCTGCCGCTGCTCGACGACAACAACACCGCTTACTGGACTGGCGGCGAGAACGGCGAACTGCTCATCCACCGCTGTTCGGATTGCGGCTATTACGTCCATCCACCCGTCAATTTCTGCCCGGAATGCGAGGGCCGCGAGGTTGCGGCGCAGCCGGTATCGGGCAAGGGCGCGGTCGAGACGTTCACCGTCGTCCACCAGCAATGGGTGCCGGGCCTGAAAGTGCCCTATGTGCTCGCGCTCGTCACCATCGCCGAGCAGGACGACGTGCGGCTTGCCTGCAACATCGTCAATTGCGCACCCGAAGAGGTTGGTTTCGGAATGCCGGTCAGGGTGCTGTTCGAGCAAAACGAGGACGTGTGGGTGCCACTGTTTGAGCCCGACCCGGATGGGGGAGTGGCATGATGGACCGGCGCTATCCTGAAAAGAACTGCGCGATCACCGGTGTCGGCCAGTCCGAGGTTTCCCGCAATGCAACCAAGACCGCGATCGAGCTTACTGTCGATGCCGCGATGGATGCCATCACCGATGCCGGTCTGACGCGTGCGGATATCGACGGGATCGCCACCTGGCCCGGCGGCGGCGACGTTCATTCCGGCTTCTCGCCGGTCGGCATCCCGGAGCTGCAGGACGCGATGCGGCTCAAGCTCGGCTGGTATTGCGGCGGCGGCGAGATGCCGGGGCAATATGGCGCGGTGTTCGAAGCGATCGGCGCGATCAACGCCAATCTGTGCAACCATGTGCTGATCTTTCGCACCGTCTATGAAGCCAGT
>CAYPFE010000089.1:0-9379 GCA_964409895.1 uncultured Novosphingobium sp. | reverse complement strand
TTCCGGTCGGACCCTGGTCGTGACACTGGGCGCCAAAGGTGCGGTTCTCGTCGACGGAGCCGATGGCAGGGAGGTACTGGAGGTGAAGCCTCCGCGGGTCAATGTCGTCGATACCGTCGGCGCCTTCCTGCCGCTGATCCGCGCAAGCGAGGGCACGCGCCACATCCTGCTGACCGCATCCGCCAGCTACTTCCAGCTCGGCGCGCGCATGGCCGCTTATGTCGCTTCGAAATTCGCCGTCGTCGGCTATGGCGAAGTGCTGAGGCAGGAGCTGGCGGTGGAGGGCATCAACGTCGCCATGCTGTTCCCGGCGGGCATGATGACGCGCCACATCGAAAGCAGCATCGCCGCGCGGCCCGCCGAACTCGGCCCCTCGCGCTTCGACCAGGAGGACATCAGGGTGATGGCGGAAAGCTCGGATGTCGATACCGCCGCCGATGTCGCGACTGCCGGGGACGCGGTGGCGAACCTGCTGGCCGAACTCGCCACCGGCGAACCCTATATCGTCACCCATGGCAGCTACCGCCACCAGGTCGAGGCCCGCCAGCAGCGCGTGATCGACGCGTTCAGGCGGATGGAACAGGCCCGGGGGTGAGCGTCACTTTCCTCAAAGTCCGCCAGCTTGTGCCGCCACAGCCAGTCCCGGCGATTCAGCTAACCACGCGCCCGCCGTTGACGCCGAGAGTCTGGCCGGTGATGTAGCTGGAAGCCTCGTGGCACAGGAATGCGCAGGCGTGGGCGATGTCCTCGGGGATGCCGGTGCGGCCAACCGGAATGCGATGCATCAACTCTTCGGTCGGCATCTGCATCAGGCCGCGGCTCGCCTCCGACATGATTGTCCCCATCACCGATCCCGGCGGGATATTGTTGACGGTGATGCCGTGGGCTCCGAATTCCTGCGCCATGGTTCGCGTCATCGTCACCACCGCGCCCTTCGACGAGGAATAGGTGACCATGTTCATCGCGCCGGTCTGGGCGGACGAAGAGGATATGTTGACGATGCGGCCCCAGTGCGCCGCCTTCATGTCGGGCAGCACCGCCTGCGTCACCAGGATGATGCCCAGCACGTTGATCGAATGGACGTGGAACCACAGTTCCTCGGTGATCTCCTCGAAGGGCGTGAAATCGGTGACACCGGCATTGTTGACGAGCACCGTGACCGGCCCTAACTGCTCGCGGCATTTCTCGACTGCCGCCTCGACCTGGTCGCGCTTCGAAACGTCGGCGGCGAGCGCCACGGCGGTTCCTCCGGCCTCGCGGATCGCATCGACGGTTCCGGCACAGCGTTCCTCGTCGAGGTCGAGCACGCCAATGGCGATCCCGTCCTGCGCCAGCCGTTTGGAACAGGCCGCTCCGATGCCGGCCGCAGCGCCGGTGACAATCGCTACCTTGTAAGACATCCTGATTTCCCCTTTGTTCAGATCGGCGAGCCATAGCGGCAATTGCCGGGCCTGCAAGGACGGGATTTCACGTGCGCAGGCTGCCCGTGCAGCCGGATCACCAGACGCCGCGTGTATCGATCAGTTCGCCCAGGGGAGGAGCCCGATCCTTGAACTCGTCGTGATCGACCAGCATCACATGGATGTCGGCCTCGCTGGCTTCGTCCAGCCCGGCCAGCGTCACGCCGCTCAGTCGTTCGGGCAATGTTTCGATATTCGGCTCGACCGCGATGACCTGGCCCGGATATCTGGCGCCCAGCGCCTCGGCCACTTCCACCGCCGGGCTCTCGCGCAGATCGTCGATGTTGGCCTTGAACGCGAGTCCGTAGCAGCAGATCGTCACGCCTGCGGTAGACTTGCTGGGTTCGCGCGCGAGATGGGCCGCGATCGCCTCTTCGACCTTCGCGACCACCCATTCCGGCTTGGCGTCGTTCACGCCCCTTGCCGTGCGGATCAGCCGGGCGTCGTCGGGAGTGCGGGAGACGATGAACCAGGGATCGATGGCGATGCAGTGCCCGCCCACGCCGGGGCCGGGCTGGAGGATGTTCACGCGCGGGTGACGATTGGCGAGCCGGATCAGTTCCCACACATCGATTCCGAGCTTGTCGCAGATCACCGAAAGCTCGTTGGCAAAGGCGATATTGACGTCGCGGAAGCTGTTTTCGGTGAGCTTGGCCATTTCGGCGGTGCGAGCATCGGTGATCACGCATTCGCCCTCGACGAAGGTCCGGTAAAGCGACAGCGCCATTTCCGAACAGCGCGGGCTGAGGCCGCCCAACACGCGGTCATTATGGATGAGTTCCAGCATGACCTTGCCCGGCAGCACGCGTTCCGGGCAGTGGACGATGCGGATATCGGAGGCCTCGCCGTGAGTCTGGGGGAATGTGAGGTCGGGGCGCGCTTCGGCCAGCCAGGCAGCCATCTGCTCGGTGGTCCCGACCGGACAGGTCGATTCGAGCACGATCAGGTTGCCGCTGACGAGCACCGGCGCAATCGTCCGGGCGGCCTGTTCGACGAAGCTGAGATCGGCCTCATGGTCGGTCCCGGCGAACGGCGTCGGCACCGCGATCAGAAAGGCTTCGGCAGGCTCCGGGGTCGTCGTGGCGCGCAGATAACCGCGCTGCACCGCCGATTGCACGGCGATGTCGAGGTCCGGCTCGACGATATGCGCCTCGCCGCGGTTGATCGTCTCGACTGTGCCGGGATTGACGTCCACGCCGATCACGCGGACCTTGCGCGAGGCAAAGATCGCGGCTGTCGGCAGGCCGATATAGCCCAGACCGATCACGGAAATGGTTTCGAACCTACGCCTCATGCTCCTGCCAAAGCCTCCGTATTCCTAATCTGTGCCCATGCATGGATCGATGCGACGATCCGGCCTGCGGCCTTTCCATCGCCATAGGGATTGTGCGCCCTCGCCATCGCGTCATAGGCTGTCGGCACGTCCAGCAATTCGCTGACGCTGCTGACGATCTTGCCCTCGTCCGTCCCGACAAGCCGGACCGTTCCGGCGTCCACTGCCTCTGGCCGCTCGGTGGTATCGCGCATCACCAGGACGGGCTTGCCTAGCGAAGGCGCTTCTTCCTGGATGCCGCCGGAATCGGTCAGGATGAGCGTCGAACGCGTCATCAGATAGACGAACGGGAGGTAATCCAGCGGCTCGATCAGCCGGACATTGGGGAGGCCCGAAAGCATCGCTTCGACGGGCTGTCTGACATTGGGATTGAGGTGTACCGGATAGACCACTTCGACGTCCGGCCGGCTGGCCACCTCTGCAAGCGCGCGGCAAATCCTCTCGAAGCCGCCGCCGAAACTCTCCCGGCGATGGCCTGTCACCAGGATCAGGCGCATGGTATCGTCGAGCGCAAATTGCGCTGCGAAATTCTCGCCGAGCGCCGCATCCTCTTCGATCATCCTCACGGTTTCGTGCAAGGCATCGATGACGGTATTGCCGGTCACGGTGATGTGGTCATCGGCCACGTTTTCGGCGAGCAGGTTCTGCCGCGCCCCTTCGGTCGGCGCGAAATGCAGCCGCGCCACCACGCCCGTCACCTTGCGGTTTATCTCTTCGGGCCAGGGGGAATAGATGTTGCCGGTGCGCAAGCCAGCCTCGATATGGCCCACCGGGACTCGCTGGTAATAGGCTGCGAGCGAGGCCGCCAGGGTGATGGTCGTATCGCCATGGACCAGCACCAGATCGGGCGAGAATTCGGACAATACGTCACGCAAGCCGTGAAGCACGCTGGCTGTGATATCGGTTAGGTCCTACCCCGGCGTCATCAGGTCGAGGTCGTAGTTGGGCGTAATTCGGAAAAGATCGAGAACCTGGTCGAGCATCTGGCGGTGCTGTGCAGTCACGCACAGCCGTGCGTCGATGGTCGCGTCTGCCGCCAATGCCTTCACGACCGGCGCCATCTTGATGGCTTCCGGGCGGGTTCCAAAGACGGTGAGAACGCGAAGCATATCAGGTGTCCGGCGCAACATTGTCACGCGCGGTAACACAGGTTGGTTAACGCGATCTCAGCGGGGAAGCGCATTTTCGTTCGGGTTCGCAAGAAAACTGGGTGTATCAGCGGGCTAAAGGGTTATCTACTTGCCGTAATAGTCGCGGAACCAGGCGACGAATTGTGCGATACCCTCCCAGATTTCCGTTTCCGGCCGGTGCCCGGTGAGCCTTTGCAGCAGGCTGGCGTCCGCCCAGGTGGCGGGCACGTCGCCAGGCTGCATCTCCATGTAGTTCCGGATCGCCTCGACGCCGGTCTCCGCCTCGATGGCGTTCACGAAATCGAGCAGCCGCACCTTCTGCGAATTGCCGATGTTGACCACGCGAAAGGGTGCAACGGGCGAAAGGCTGTCGCCGGGCTCGATCTTCTCACCCTCTGCGGGCCTTGCGGGCGGTGTGTCGATCAGCAGACGAATCCCACGCACCAGATCCGAGACATAGGTGAAGTCCCGGTACATTTCGCCATGGTTGTAGATGTCGATGGGCCGGCCTTCGAGGATCGCATCGACGAATTTGTACAGCGCCATGTCCGGTCGTCCCCACGGCCCGTAGACCGTAAAGAAGCGGAACATCGTCACCGGCAGGTTCCAGAGATGGGCATAGCTATGGCCCATGCTCTCGGTCGCCTTCTTGGTCGCGGCATAGATCGTCAGCTGGGTGTCGGCCTTGTCGCATTCGCTGAAGGGCATATCCTCGTTGGCCCCATAGACCGAAGAAGTAGACGCCATCAGCAGGTGGCGGACTTCCAGCTTGCGGGCCGCCTCCATCACGTTGAAGGTGCCGACGACATTGCTGTCGATATAGGCCCGGGGGTTCTCGATGCTGTAGCGCACGCCCGCCTGGGCGGCGAGATGGACGATCACGTCCGGCTTGAAGGCCTCGGCGGCGGCCCACAGCCTTTCGTCCTCCTCCAGCATGGCTTCGGTGGCCGTGAACCCAGGGCGCTGAAGCAGCATCTGGTGACGGCGCTGCTTGAGGCTGACGTCGTAATAATCGGTCATGCCGTCATAGCCGTGGACGGTGAAGCCCTCGGCCAGCAGCAGTTCGGCCAGGTGATAGCCGATGAAACCCGCAGTGCCGGTGACGAATGCGCGGGGCGCTACGGTTTCGTGTCGATCAGCCATCGGCCCGGAGTTGTGAATCCAACGGGCATTGCTGGCAAGCCAGTCGCACCGCTATCCGGCAAGCCGTCCACAAGCGCGTGGCTTTCTTCATCAGCCTCCGACGATGATGTCGACGAAGGCTGCGACCGCCTCGAAAGTTTCGGCGGCGCCGATCCGGTCCGGCCCCAGCACCACGGCAACATGCGGCATACCGTCGATCGCGCTCAGTTCCACCGGCGTGCCCAGCGCCTTCAGCTTCTCGTGGAAGCGGTAGGAATCGTCGCGCAGTACCTCGCCATTGCCTACGCTGATGAGCGCTGGTGGATAGGAAGCAAGTTCGGCGAGCAGCGGCGAGGCCAGCGGATGCGTCGGATCGAAACCCTGCAGGTAGAGCTCGGCTGCGGCAGCGGCGGCGTCCTTGCTGAACATCTCGTCGGTCGCTGCGTTCGCCGCATAGCTCGGCGCGCTAACCGTCAGGTCGAGCCAGGGCGACAGCAGGATCAGGCCGTCGATCCTGGGCGCCAGCCCTGCCTGCGAGAGCACGCCGAGGCTTGCCGCGAGCCCGCCTCCCGCCGAATCGCCGCCCACGAGCAGCGGCAGGTCGCCCGCTTCCTCGGCCAGGGCCCTCAGAGCGCCGAGCGCATCGTTGAGGCCAGCGGGGAAGGGAGCGTCGGGCGCCAGCCGGTATTGTGGAATGGCCGTGGCGATCTGGCAGCGCTGCGACAGCCGCTCCATCAGCGGGCCCTCGAACTCGGGCCTGCCGATGCGGAAGCCGCCGCCATGAAGCTGCAGGAGATAGCCACGCGGCTTGCCTTCGGGAGAGAAGCGCAGGGTGCGGTGGCCGGCGAGCGGGGTTTCGTCGGCCGGGACTTGCGTTGCGAACATGCCCGCGGCGACGCCTTGCCCCATCTGTTGGCGCAGTGCCGCGAGTTCGGGTTCGGGCGCGCGGCCTGGCCGTTCGGGCGGGATCGAGAGCGCGCTCATTCTGCGGCCTGCTGCGCTGCGATCGAAGCCTCGATGCCACTTGCCGTTCGCTTCGCACCCATCGCCTTGAGTTCAGGAATGACGTAGTCGCCCAGCAGCGTGATGCATTCGAGCACCGCGGCCTGCGGCAGATAGCCGAAATTGATGTAGCACAGCACCTGGTCGACGCCGGCTTCCTCATACTTGAGGAATTTCCTGAGGCATTCCTCGGGCGTGCCGATGATCACCATGTCCTGCTCGTCGAAATGGTTGAGGTCGAAGCCGCCTTCGGCCTGCTTCTTGAGCAGCGGGAAGGCCTTGTCCTGGTCTTCCTGCGAGAGGTGGGACATCTCCCATTTGAGGATGAATTCGGCCGAACTCGCATACCACCACCACAGCGAATCCCAGACCCGGTTGGTATCGAACTTGTCGCGCGATTCGGTGCAGTGGACGAGCGTGTAGACGCCGACCTTGTTGGTGGCGACGCTGGTGAGCGGTGTGGCGGTCTTCTGCTCCTCGCGATAGGCGTCGATCAGGCTGGCGAGCTTGTCGAGCGGCTGCATGATCGAGAAGCACAGCAGCCCAAGTGCGTTCTGGCCGGCGATGCGGATGCTCTCTTCCGAAACGCCTGCCATCCAGCACGGCGGGTGCGGATACTGGTAAGGCTTTGGCGTCACCATCCGCGCGGGAAAATCGAGATATTCCGAGTGTTCCTCGTAATATTCCTGCTCCCACATGCCAACCACGGTACGGGCGGCGGCCTGAACCTTCTTCTTCGACTCGGCGATATCGACCCCGAAGGCGATCTGTTCCATCGGGGTCGAGCGGCCCATACCCCAGACCGCGCGGCCGTGCGAGAGCACGTCGACCGTCGCCACCTTTTCGGCGACACGAGCCGGGTGGATGAATTCATGTGGCATCAGCGAAACGCCGAAGCCAAGCTTGATCTGCTCGGTGGTGCGCGCCAGCGCGCCCAGCACCACGTCATTGCAGGGCATGTGGCTGCGGCCCTCCCGGAAGTGGTGCTCGACCAGCCAGGCGGTGTGGAAGCCCTTCTTGTCGGCGAGCTCGATCTGTTCGAGGCACATGTCGTAGGCACGCCGCTCGGCGGTGCGCTGGCCCCAAGGGTGGTCCCCCGCCCAGGGCTGGGGGGCCTCGATTTCGTAAAGCAGTCCTAATTCCATGATGTCCGTCCGATTATCCCAGTTCTTCCATTTCCTTGCGGCTGCGCCGGGCGCCGGCGCAGAATTTCGTGCTGAGCGAGCTGTCGATGGTGAGATTCTGTCCCGATATGCCCGACGCCAGGTCCGAAAGCAGGAAGACGATGCCGTTGGCGAGTTGCTCGGGCGCGGTGAAGATCACCTTGTCGTTGGAATCGCGGCTGTCGATGGCGCGCTGCGACATGGTCTGCGCCTTGGCGGCCACCCGCTCGCTAGTGACAGCGCCCGGCGACACCGAATTGGCGCGGATGCCGAACTCGTGCCACTCGTTGGCCATGGTCCGGGTCAGCGCGATGATGCCCGACTTGCCTGCGCCATAGGGCCCGTGCCAGGGCGCGGCGTCCTTGGCGCTGACCGAGCCGATATTGACGATCGCGCCCTGCCGCCCGGTGCGGATCCATTCGGCGGCGATGTCGCGGCAGAGGTAGAAGACGTAGGCGAAGTTGAGCTGCATCGTCTTCCAGAAGTGGTCCGAGGTTAGCTCTTCCAGCGGCATCCACTCCTCACCCCGCGTGCCTCCGGCGATATTCGCAATGCCGTCGATAGGGCCGGCCAGCTCATGTGCGCGGGCGATGATCTTCTCGCATTCGGCCACGTCCATCAGGTCGGCGAGCATGGTGTGGCAGGTGCCGCCGAGCGCGCGGACTTCCTCCGCGATCTCGTCGACATATTCCTGCTGGTTGTCGAGCGCGACCACCGTAGCGCCGGCCCTGGCGAGCTGCCGGCAGGTCGCCCCGCCCATGCCGCCCCTGTGAATGCCGCAGACGAGGATCGTCTTGCCGGTAAAGTCGAGTTCCAGTGTCATGCTGTGCCTTTCGTCCCTGTCAGCGCTCGCCCATGTCCTTGCGGCTGCGCCGGGCGCCCGCGCAGAACTTGGTGCTGAGCGAGCGGTCGACCGTCAGCGCCTGGCCGGATATGCCCGAAGCGAGATCGCACATCAGGAAGGTGATCGCGTTCGCCAGCTCCTCGGGCATGGTGAAATTTGGCTCGCTGCCTTCGACGACATTGTCGGGTGTCATCCGCGACCTGACGCGCTCGGTGAGGACGGCGCCCGGCAGTACGGTGTTGGCGCGGATGCCGAATTCGTGCCACTCGTTGGCCATGGTCCGGGTCAGCGCGGTGATTGCCGACTTGGCCGCGCCGTAGGGGCCATGCCACGGTGCCGATGCCAGCGAGGAGACAGAGGAGACATTGACGATCGCGCCGCTACGTCCACTGTCGATCCAACGCCTGGCCGCATCCCTGCAGACATAGAACAGCCAGGCGAAATTGAGCTGGATAGACTTGTTGAAGCTCTCGGTGGTGGTTTCATCGAGTGGCATCCATTCGTCTGCCCGCGTTCCGCCCGCGACATTGGCGATGCCGTCGATATCGCCGAAGCGTTCGAGTATGGTGGGAATGACCGCTTCGCACTGCGCGACATCGTACAGGTCGGTGACGAGCGAATGGGCCGTGCCGCCCAGTGCTTCGACCTCGGCGATGGTCTCGTCGATCAGCGCCTTGTCGTAATCGAGGGCGACGATGGTTGCGCCCGCCCTGGCGAGCTGACGGCAGGTGGCGCCGCCGATCCCGCCCTTCGAAACTCCGCACACAAGGATGGTTTTTCCACCCAGGTCGACTGCCAGGCTCATAACCCCTCCGTCATGCCTGCCCGGCGTTGGTCCGGGTCAGTTGGGCATTGCAAACCCGGACGCATGGGCTGCGCCCGGGCTGCATTCATTCTTCGCCGGTCTGTCAGACCGCGATGTTGTAAATCTTCGCCGCGTTGGTGCTCAGCACCTTCCGCTGTTCTTCGGGCGTGAAGGAGGTGAGGTGCTGCTGAAGGTTGTCGATCGGGTAAAGGCTCGTGGGGTGCGGGAAGTCGGTTTCGAACAGGCAATTCTCGATGCCGACGCTGCGCACCGTATTGGCGATGGTTTCGCCCTGTTCGAACCAGAAGCAGAAGTAGAAATTGCTGGCAAAATACTCCGACGGTTTCTTGTCGAAGCTCTTGGTCTCGGCGATTTCCTTGAGCTGGTAGTCGAGCGCTTCCTTGAGGAACGGCACCCAGCCAACGCCGCTTTCGACCGATACGAACTTGAGGTTCTTGTAGCGGTCGAGCAGGCCCGAATAGATCAGGTTCGACACGGTCTGGCCGTTGTTGAAGAAGAT
>CAYPFE010000088.1:2074-9389 GCA_964409895.1 uncultured Novosphingobium sp. | reverse complement strand
CAAATTTCCTTGGCATTCGTGAGCTTCGCCTATAGCGGCGGGCCATGGCAGGCACCAGCCGACCTCTCATTCTTGCGCCCGACGAGAGCGGGATTGCGCATGCCGCCAAAGTGCTGCGCAAGGGCGGGCTCGTGGCGGTGCCGACGGAGACGGTCTATGGCCTTGCCGCGCGCGCCGACAGCGACGAGGCTGTGGCGTCCATCTACCGCGCCAAGGGCCGTCCCGATTTCAACCCGCTGATCGTGCATGTCGCCAGCGTCGAGGACGCCAGCCGGCTGGCATTGTTCGATGAGAGGGCCCAGAAACTCGCCGAGGCCCTCTGGCCGGGACCGCTGACAATGGTCTTGCCGCGCAGGGGCGATGCGGGCCTGGCTTCAGCGGTTAGTGCCGGCCTGCCGACCATTGCGCTGCGCTGTCCGAGCCATCCGGTAATGCGCGCGCTGCTCGTCAGCGCCGGCCTGCCGCTGGCGGCGCCGTCGGCAAACCGAAGCGGCGCGGTCAGCCCGACCGAGGCCCGACATGTCGCGGAATCACTGGGCGATTCGGTCGATTGCATTCTCGATGGCGGATCGTGCGAGGCGGGCATCGAATCGACCATCGTCGCCTTGCGACCGGATGGCGGCTGGCAGATCCTTCGTCCAGGTCCGATACCGGAGGATCGCGTTGCCCGGCTTCTGGGAGGAAGGCCCGACGTGCCGGATGGAAAAGGCGGGATCGAGGCACCGGGCCAGCTGAGCAGCCACTATTCGCCGGGCAAGCCCGTACGGCTTGGCGTCGAGCAGGCCGAAGCCGACGAATATCACATCGGCTTCGGGGAAATTGCGGGAGACGAAAATCTTTCTCCAGTGGCCGATCTGGCGATGGCGGCGGCACAACTCTATGCGGCGCTGCATCGCGCGGCCGATTCGGACAGGCCGCGCATCGCCATTGCCCCGATTCCCGATCGCGATATCGGAGCGGCAATCAATGACAGGCTGGGCCGCGCGGCAGCAGACCAAGCGAAAGGGGCCGATACCCAACGGTAACGGCCCCTTCGGCACTACTGGATTGCCTGAACCGCGATCAGGCGTTCTCGGCGTTCTCGTAATATTTCGGCGCGTGCTCGTTGAGGATCTCGAGGATCTTCTTGAGCGCGGTCGACTCGTCGGTCTTTTCCATCGCCGCAAGCTCGCGCGCGAGGCGCGACGACGCGGCTTCGAAGATCTGCCGTTCGGAGTAGCTCTGTTCCGGCTGGTCGTCGGCGCGGAACAGGTCGCGCGTCACTTCGGCAATCGACACGAGATCGCCCGAATTGATCTTGGCCTCGTATTCCTGGGCCCGGCGCGACCACATGGTGCGCTTGACCTTCGGCTTCTGGGTTAGCGTTTCGAGTGCTTCCTTGAGCGTCTTGTCGGATGACAGCTTGCGCATGCCGATCGATTCGACCTTGTTCACGGGTACGCGCAGCGTCATGCGCTCCTTTTCGAAGCGCAATACGTAGAGTTCGAGCTGCATCCCGGCGATCTCCTGGTTCTGCAGTTCGACGACGCGCCCGACGCCGTGCTTGGGGTAAACGACATAGTCTCCAACATCGAAGGCGTCAGCCTTGCCTGCCATAAATCGTCCTTTCACCTGCAGGGTCAGTTCCGGCCGGACCAAGGGGAAGCAAAGCCCGATGGCCAGCGCGTTTGCTAATCGGTCAGATGGCGACACCAAACCGTCAGTTCTGTACCCTGCCTCTCAATGAATTGGCCGCCAATTCGGACGTAAAGTCCTGACCTCTGCAATCATATATAACATGACTGTAACAAAATTACCAGAGGCGAGGCACTTGCGTGCTCGCCTGCCAGTAAATTGACCGGAAATTGGATGCGCCGATCGCCGGAATGGCGATCAGTCGCCCTCACCAGGCTCTGCCGAGAAGAACTTCTCGAACTTGCCATCCTGGCCCTTGAAATCGTCGGCGTCCGCCGGCGAATCCTTCTTCGTGGTGATGTTGGGCCACTCAGCGGAATATTTGGTGTTCAGTTCGAGCCACTGCTCCAGCCCGCTTTCGGTGTCGGGCAGGATCGCTTCCGCCGGGCATTCGGGTTCGCACACGCCGCAGTCGATGCATTCGCTGGGGCTGATCACGAGCATGTTCTCGCCTTCGTAGAAGCAGTCCACCGGACATACTTCAACACAATCCATATATTTGCAGCGGATGCAGGCATCCGTGACGACATAGGTCATGGCTGCAAATCCCCCTTCTCGAGCTGGTTACGGTTGGCCGCTGCTATGGGAAAACTGAGCGTCTCGTCAAGCACTCGATAACAGCTTTGTGCTTCGCTTGCCGGGCCGCGCCTGGCCGGAAGCGCGACAAGCTCGATAACGCGGACGCCTTTGCCGATCGGAATCGTCAGGATATCGCCGACCGCGATCTTCTGGTGAGCCCGGTCGGCACGCCGTCCGTTGACCCGGACGTGCCCACCCTCCGCCAAGGATTTCGCAATCGCGCGGGTTTTGATCAGGCGCAGGAACCAGAGCAATTTATCCAGTCGCATCAGCGAACTAGCTCGGAAAGCGGCGCAAAAGCGCTGTGGCGAAGATCTGGCTTTGGGGACCTGCCCGGTTGCGCGGCTCGCCTCGGCGGGCGCCAGCGCCAGCGAAGCGGCTCCGGCGGGCCAAAGGCACCTTCGTCAAGCACATTCGGCATCAGCGCCACGAAGCCGGCCATGCGCAGCAATTTTGCGAAACTAGCCGTGGACAGGCCCATGGAAATGGCAAGTGCCGGATCGATCACGAAGCGCTTGCCATCGGTTTTCCCCCTCACTTCATGCGCCTCTCGCAGCAACTTCTCTGCCATGTCGAGCCTGATCCATTGGCGTCCGGCGCGCCTGTACCCTGCCGGGAGTGGCCCGTCCTGTGCCGCAAGCGCGGGCGGCATCTCATCGAGCACGATGGCCGGCACGGTCCCAGCCTGTGCCGCCGCCGCCATTTCTTTCCAGGTCGCAAGCGGTTGCGGCCGCAGCATCTTGGGGACGAAAAGGTCCAGCGCACCGACTCGGACCCCGAGCCTTGCAAGCTGGGTGCGTTGTCCCTTGTCCAGCCTCTCGATGCCCGAAGCCTTGCGGGCCAGCATACCGCCGGTCTCGACGAGGCGAATCAGGAGTGCCCGCAGTTCCGGACCCGCATCTGCACTGGTGCTTGCCTGTTCGAGCTTTTCCAGTGGGGCGAGCGATTCGGCCGCCTTTCCGATCCAGCGCCCCACTGCTTCAAGCAGGGCGTTCCGGCGCGCCGGGGAAAGCGGATCGAGTGAACGATCCGGCACGATTCGGGGAGATAACTGGCTGCGCCCCTTTGCCAGCGTGGCGAGCCGCCTCCCCTCCCAATGAAGGCACCCGCCCCTCAGTTCGAGTGCCGCCGTGCCGGCCTCGATCACTTCGGCCAGACGCCCGGCACGCTCTTCGAGCAGTGCAGGCATGTGCCGCTCGGCGGCGGCCAGAAGGAGTTTGCGGTCCGTGTCCCGAGCCTCGGGATCTACGCGGAAGGAGAAACCCTCCAGCGTCCCGATATGCTGGTCCTCGACCAGCACGTCGGCGCCGTCGAGCCTGAAGGAGAAAAGCCTGTCATCCGTTCCGAGCTTTCTTATCAGCACCGCAGTGCGGCGGTTGACGAAGCGTTCGGTCAGTCTGGCGTGCAGAGCATCGGAAAGCCTGGCCTCGACCCCACGCGCCCGCGCCGCCATTTCCTCCTTTGCCAGAACCCAGTCCGGACGCTGCGCGATATAGGCCCAGCTGCGGATCGCAGCGATGCGGCCTTGCAGGGTGTCGATGTCGCCCGATGTCGTGTCGAGCTGGGCAATGGCCTGGGCGACGTAGTCTGAAGCAAGCTGGCCGTGGCGCAGGTCCTGCCACAGCCTTGCGACGAAACGGGCGTGCGTTTCCGCGCCTTGCTGGCGGAAGTCGGGCAGCGAACAGACCTCCCAGAACCGGGCGACGGCGGCCGGCGGCATCACCGTTGCCGCGATGTCGGGCTCTTCGGCTAGGCGCTTCAGCACGGCGAGATCGATTGCTTCGGGGGCGGGTGCTAGCTCTGGCTGGTCGGGCGGCGCCTCGAGGTCGTTAATCAGCGTTGCCAGGCTTTCGAAGCGCGGTTCGGCATTACGCCAGTAAAGCTTTGTCAGGGGCGCGAAGCGGTGCTCCTCGATCGCATAGACCTCCTCGTCGGTCAGCGCGGCATCGTGGCTGCCCGTGCCGGACAGCGTCCCGAAGGTGCCATCCTGCTGATGACGGCCTGCCCTTCCCGCGATCTGCGCCATCTCGGCCGGAGTCAGCCGGCGCTGGCGGACGCCGTCGAATTTCGAAAGTCCGGCAAAGGCGACATGGCCGACATCGAGATTGAGGCCCATGCCGATCGCATCGGTGGCGACGAGGTAATCGACCTCGCCCGATTGGTAGAGCTCGACCTGAGCGTTGCGCGTCTGCGGCGACAGGGCGCCCATAACCACCGCGGCGCCGCCCCGGAAGCGCCTCAGCAGTTCGGCGATAGCGTATACCTGCTCGGCGGAGAAGGCGACGATGGCGCTGCGCGGGGGGATACGCGACAGCTTCCTGGCTCCCGCGTGGGAAAGCGTCGAAAATCGCGGGCGACCGATCACTTCGGCCTCGGGCACGAGCGTTCGTACGAGCGGGCCCAGGGTTTCCGAGCCGAGGATCATGGTTTCCTCACGGCCGCGCGCGTAGAGCAGCCGGTCAGTGAAGATATGCCCCCGCTCCCGGTCGCCGGAAAGCTGGGCTTCGTCGATAGCCACGAAGGCGTGTTCGCCATACGTTACCGGCATCGCTTCTGCGGTACAGAGCAGCCAGCGGGCATCCTTGGGCTCGATCCGTTCCTCGCCTGTGATGAGCGCAACCTGGCCTGGCCCCTTGATCGCGCAGACGCGGTCATAGACTTCGCGTGCCAGAAGCCGGAGCGGAAAGCCGATCGCACCGCTGGAATGCGCGCAGAGCCGTTCGATCGCGAGATGGGTCTTGCCGGTATTGGTCGGCCCGAGCACGGCCTTCACGCCGGAGGTTTCGTTGCGCCGCGTAGTGCCAGGCAAGGAGTGAGCCATTCCGCCGAGATAGTGGCAGGCCGTCTCGTCGCTCGCAAGGCCCGGTCCGCCGACGCAGCGACCATCCATCCACAGGATTAGGGCGGTGTTAACCTTGAGAGTGCACTGCTTAGCGTGGAAACAGCCCCGAGGACGAAGGCAGGGCCACCAGTTGCAGTACACGTCGGACCATAGCGAGCATTCATGGGACAGCGGGTCCGCCGATGCTGGCCCGGACGCCGAGGTTCAGCCGGACGAGATGGCAGCAAGCAGCCCAACCAGGCGGGAAGCCGTTCTGCGCCTTGCTGACCGTCTGCGCGACAATCTTGTCGACGTCAGATCAAGGATCGAGGAGCGCTTTGAGCAGGCCGATATCGCTCCCGATCTGGCGCAGGACATCGGCAGTGGCCGCTGGTTCCGGGGCATTGGCACCATGCTGGGGCTCGGTATCGCCGCGCTGTCGTTCTGGCCGGACTTTACCGAAGTGGAAGCCGCCACCGCCATGCCTTTCGACAATCGGGTTCGCGACGAATTCCGCAGCCAGATGATCATGCCGCTCGCGCTCGGTTCGGACAGCGGGCGGCACATGGGTGCGACACCGCTGGTCCAGCCGCTCAAGCGCGCGCCAGAACGGCCGATGATCCAGCTTGTCGCGACGCTTGGCCAGGGCGACAGCTTTGCTCGTATGCTGGAACGCGCCGGTGCCGGCCAGGGCGATATCTCATACGTAACCTCGCTGATCGGCAATGCCGTGACACTTGCCGACCTCGAGCCCGGCACGCAGTTTGACATAACCCTGGGCAAGCGGACCGATCCAGGCCGGCCGCGCCCTCTCGACAATGTCGAATTCAGGGCCCGCTTCGATCTCGAACTCGCAATTGAGCGTCGCGGCGGGCAGCTCACTCTCATCCAGCGTCCGATAGTGGTGGACGCGACGCCGCTCAGGATCACGGGAACAGTTGGCAGCAGTCTCTATCGCTCGGCCCGCGCCGCTGGCGCCCCGATCAAGGCGATCCAGCAATATCTGCAGGCCGTCGACGATCATCTCAGCCTCGACGGCGATATCTATTCCAGCGACCGGTTCGACATCATCATCGCCTACAAGCGCTCGGCAAAGGGCGAGCGGCTGGCCGGGGAACTTCTCTATGCCGGCCTCGATCGCGGCAACGGTCCGCGTCTGCAGCTTTTGCGTTGGGGTAAGGACGGCCAGTTCTTCGAGGCGTCGGGCATCGGACAGCAGCGCTCGACCTATTTTGCTCCGGTGGCCGGGCGCAAGACATCCAGCTACGGCATGCGGCGCCATCCCATCCTTGGATACCGGCGCATGCATTCCGGCGACGACTATGCAGCGCGATACGGCACACCGATCTACGCGGTCAGCGATGGTGTCGTGTCCTTCTCCGGGCGGCATGGCGGCCACGGCAAATACGTCCGGCTCGAGCATGGAAGCGGCATGGGCACCGGCTATGCGCATATGAGCCGGATAGCGGTCGAGCGCGGTTCAAGGGTGAGTGCCGGCCAGGTGATCGGCTATGTCGGCTCGACCGGCCTCTCGACCGGGCCGCACCTGCACTTCGAAGTCTATCGCAACAACCGGCCGGTCAATCCGGGCAGCGTGCAGTTCCTCTCGCGCCCGCAGATCGATGGCGAGGAGCTGGTCCGGTTCAAGGCCGTCCTGGCCAAGCTCAAATCGGTGGAGCCGGGCGTGGCGCTGGAGGACATCGCTCCTGAAGCGCAGGAAAAGACCGAGCCACAGCGTGAAATCGACCGGCTGGCGCGGCATCGCGACAAGGTGGCGCCCGCACCGCGCTCCTCCGATGCCACCGGGCTTGTATCGCTTCAGGGCGGACGCGCTGTTCGCAATTGATGGCCCGCACGATTTCGGGCAGTTAGTCGCTCCATGAGTGCTTCCTATCCACAGACAAGACTGCGCCGCACGCGGGCGAGTGCATGGAGCCGGGCAATGCATCGCGAAACCGCGATCGGCCCCGCCGACCTGATCTGGCCGCTGTTTGTCACTGAAGGCACCGGCGTCGAGGAACCCATTGCATCGTTGCCTGGCGTGTCCCGCTGGTCGGCGGACCTGCTGGCCGAGCGCGTGCGCGATGCGGTCAGTCTCGGCATTCCCTGCGTAGCGCTGTTCCCCAATACCCAGCCAGACCGCCGCAGCGATGACGGCGAGGAGGCGCTCAACCCGGACAACCTGATGTGCCGCGCGATCCGGGCGATCCGCGATGCGGTGGGCGACGACATTGGTGTGCT
>CAYPFE010000088.1:0-2064 GCA_964409895.1 uncultured Novosphingobium sp. | reverse complement strand
GATCCCTATACCAGCCACGGCCAGGACGGGCTGGTGGACGCTTCGGGCTATGTCCTCAACGACGAGACCACCGATGTGCTTGTCGGCCAGGCGCTCAACCAGGCGGCGGCGGGTGCGGACATCATCGCACCATCGGATATGATGGACGGACGTGTCGGCGCGATCCGGGCGGCGCTGGAAGGCGCAGGTCACCGCAACATCCAGATCATGTCCTATGCTGCCAAATACGCCTCCGCTTTCTACGGTCCGTTCCGCGACGCGGTGGGCTCGCGCGGGCTGCTGCAGGGCGATAAGAAGACCTACCAGATGGACCCGGCCAATGCCGAGGAAGCGCTGCGCGAGGTCGAGCTCGATATTGCCGAAGGGGCCGACAGCGTCATCGTCAAGCCCGGCCTGCCCTATCTCGACATCGTCCGCAGGGTGAAGGAGCGCTACGAAGTGCCGGTCTTCGCCTACCAGGTCAGCGGCGAATACGCGATGATCGAGGCGGCTGTCGCGGCAGGTGCTGCCGATCGCGACGCGGTGGTGCTGGAGACGCTCACCGCCTTCAAGCGCGCCGGCTGTTCGGGCGTGCTGACCTATCATGCAGAGCATGCGGCGAGATTGCTTGGTGGCTGAATTTCGGCTGGAGACCGAACGGCTGGTGCTGCGCGAATGGCGGAAAGAGGACAAGGAGCCCCTTTTTGCCATGGCGCAGGACCCCGAGGTGATGAGATACCTTCCGGGCCAGACTCGTGAGCAAAGCGATGCTGCCATCGGCAGGATGATAGCGACGCAAGCTGAGGTGGGTTTCTGTCTCTGGGCCGTAGAGAAGCGCGAGACCGGGACTTTCATCGGCTTTTGCGGGCTGCTGCCGGCCCGGTCGCCCCTGTGCGAAGTCGAAATCGGCTGGCGGTTTGTGAGGGCCTGCTGGGGCAAGGGGCTTGCCCGCGAAGCAGCCCAGGCCTGCCTTGAATGGGCATGGAGAACCCTTGATGAGCGAAGCATCGTCGCAATCACCGTTCCCGCGAATGAACGGAGTTGGGGGCTGATGATCAGGCTGGGCATGGAGCGAAATGCGGACGAGGATTTCGACCATCCCGACTTGCCCGAAGGCGATCCGCTTCGCCGCCACGTTCTGTACCGTATCGAGCGCCCGGCATGAGCACCGCCCACGCTGTCGCCCGGCCCCTGTTCGTCGCGACGATCCTTGTCGGCAGTTTCCTGCTGTTCCTGATCCAGCCGATGGTTGCGCGCATGGCGCTGCCGCGGCTGGGCGGGGCGTCCAATGTCTGGAACAGTGCGATGATCGTCTATCAGGTGCTGCTGCTGGCGGGCTATGCCTATGCCCACAGGCTGTCGCGCATGCCCGTGCACAAACAGGCAAGGCTGCATCTGCCACTGCTGCTGGTAGGCGCGCTGATGCTGCCGATTACGCTTTACCGCCTGACGCCTCCCGCGCCCGGCTGGGAAGTGCTGTGGGTGCCGCTGCTGTTCCTGCTGACGGTCGGACCGGTGTTCTTCATCATCGCCGCGCAGGCGCCTCTGATGCAGCGCTGGTACACGGCCCACCCTGACGCCGGGGAGCCATGGGCGCTCTATTCGGCGTCCAATCTCGGCAGCTTTGCCGGGCTGATCGCCTACCCCCTACTCGCCGAGCCGCTGCTGACACTGAACCAGCAGAGCCTCGTCTGGGCGCTGGGCTATGGCCTGCTGATCGTGCTGGTCGCGCTGTCCGCCTGGTTGCGATGGCGGACGCCTGAGGTTGAATGGCACGCAGCCGGTGAAAGCGTCCAGACGGACGAGGCAACGCGCGAACCGGCGGATACTCGCCGCATATTGCTGTGGCTTGCGCTTTCCGCGGTTCCCTCCGGCCTTATGCTGTCGACGACGACGCACCTCACCACCGACATTTTCGCCATGCCGATGCTCTGGGTGATCCCGCTCGGCCTTTACCTGCTGAGCTTCGTGATCGCCTTTGCCGACAATCGCGAGCCCGCCCGCATGGTCACGCTGAACGCGCCGCCGATCATGCTGTTTGCCGGCGGCCTCGCCATGGTCTCGCACCATTCGGGCAACATGGTC
>CAYPFE010000087.1:0-9546 GCA_964409895.1 uncultured Novosphingobium sp. | reverse complement strand
AGAGCTGGCCGGAGTTCGACGAAGCGCGGATCAGGACGATCTGCTTCCCGTCGACAGTGCCGGCGTGCTTTTCGGCCTCGGTCTTGCGTTCCGCGTTCTCGGCCTCGATCCGCGCGCGGTTGGCTTCGAACACCTTGCGGTTGGCTTCGTTGGAGCGAAGCGCCTTCTTGTTCGGCAGCAGGTAGTTGCGCGCGTAGCCGTCCTTGACGGTGACCACGTCGCCGATGGCGCCAAGCTTTTCGACGCGTTCCAGGAGGATGATTTCCATGGGTGTGCCCTCCTTATTTCACAATGTAGGGCAGCAGCCCGACGTGGCGTGCGCGCTTGATCGCCTGGGACAGCTCACGCTGCTTCTTGGCAGATACCGCGGTGATGCGGCTCGGTACGATCTTGCCGCGTTCGGACATGAAGCCCTGCAGCAGGCGCACGTCCTTGTAATCGATCTTCGGCGCGTCCTTGGCCGAAAACGGGCAGGACTTGCGGCGGCGGAAAAATGCTTTTGCCATGGCTTAGTCTCCATCCCTTTCGCGGCGGCGGCGGCCGTCACGGTCGCTCTTGCGCATCATCACCGAGGGACCGGCCTCGTGCTCGTCGACGCGGATCGTCAGCCAGCGGATGACGTCCTCGTTGATCGCGGTCTGGCGCTCCAGCTCGGCGATGACCTCGCCGGGGCCATCGATGTTCAAGAGCACGAAATGCGCCTTGCGGTTGCGCTGGATCTTGTAGGCGAGGTTCTTGAGACCCCAGGTCTCGGTCTTGGTGACAGAGCCCTGGTTGGCCTCGACGATCTCGGTGGCGGTGGCGGCCAGCGCATCGACTTGCGCCTGGCTGAGGTCCTGGCGGGCCAGGAACACGTGTTCGTAAAGCGGCAAGGCGCTTTCCTTTCATTCTCTGCCGATCGCTGGCTTGTCCGCTTGGGAAGCGGGGCCCCTCCGGCTTTCTTCGACAATTTCCGAACCCAAGGGCGCGGAAGCGGTGGCCTTTAGCGGAACTTCGGCGGAATGCAAGGGCTAGGCAGTGGGCAGCCAATAGCGCAATGTGAGCCAAATCTGATGGGAGAGTGACGATGGAATACGTATCGGTCGCCGAAGCGCGCAAGATGAATGGAATGCGCCTCGCGCTCAGTGCAGGCACCCCGGGGCCCTGGAGCATCGCCGCGCGGGCCATGTTCGACGTCCGCAAGGTGCCCTATGTGCCGGTGCTGCAGGTCGTGATGGACGACAATGCCGAACTGGTCGAATGGACGGGGCGCCGCAATGCGCCGGTCGCGGTCTGGAACGACGAGCCCGCCGAGGACGGCTGGCTGGAGATCACCTATATGGCCGAGCGGCTGGGCAGCGGGCCCTCGCTGTTTCCCGACGATCCGGTCGAGAGGGCGCTGGCAGTGGGCTTTTCCGCCGAGCTGTGCGCTCACGGCGGCTTCGGCTGGTCGCGCAGGCTGACGATGACGGCGAACAGTGCTGCGAACCTGCCGGCCGACCAGACGCAGGGGCAGCGGAAGATGATGTCGCAATATGGAGCTCGCGAAGGCGCTGCGGACGGTGCGGAGGATCGCTGCATCGGCATCCTCAACGCCTTTTCGACCCAGTTGCACCGCCAGAAAGAGGCGGGAAGCGGCTATCTCGTCGGAGACCGTCTCAGCCTGTGCGACATTCACTGGGCCTGCTTCTCGCAGCTCGTCGGCACGCTGGGTCCGGATGTTTTCACCATGCCGGACTATATGCGCGACATCTATTCCACCGTCAGTGACCGGCTCGGCGCGGCGCTCGACCCGATCCTGATGGAACACCGCGAGCGCATCTGGCGCGAGCACATCGGCCTGCCCTACGATTGCTGAGTGCGGGAAGGAGACTGTAGCCTATGAAATATCTATCCGTCGCAGAGGCGCGTCCGATGAAGGGGCTGCGGTTGGCGCTGACCGTGCAGACGCCCGGCCCCTGGGGCCTTGCCGCCCGCGCGCTGTTCGATATCCGCAAGGTGCCCTACGTACCGGTGCGTCAGGACGTCGGCGCGCCCAACGAAGAGCTGGTCGCATGGACAGGGCGCCGCAATGCGCCGGTCGCCGTTTTCAACGAAGAGCCGGCAGTCGACGGCTGGCTTGAAATTCTCAACCTTGCCGAGCGGCTGGGCAGCGGTCCGTCGCTGATGCCCGACGATCCGCTCGACCGGGCGCTCGCCATCGGCCTGTCCGCCGAGATCTGCGGGAACGAGGGCTTCGGCTGGGCACGCAGGCTCAGCATGCAGCCGGCCGATGTGCCTGCGTCCGCTCCAGACCCGGACTCGCCCCAGGCGCAGATGATGCGGGCCTACGGCATGCGCGATGGCGTGGCGGAAGCGTCGGATGCGAGGGTCGCAGGCATTCTCAGGGCCTTTGCAGCCCAACTGCATCGCCAGCGCGGGGCGGGATCGCCCTATCTGGTCGGTAATCGGCTCAGCGCCTGCGACGTCCACTGGGCCTGCTTCTCGATCCTGGTCGAGCCGCTGCCGGTCGAGGACTGCTTCGCAGCGGACATGATGCTGCAGATGTTCTCGGCTAAGTCGGATGCGGTTGCTGCCGCGCTCGACCCGATCCTGATCGAACACCGCGACATGGTCTGGCGCGACCACATCGGCCTGCCGGTCGATTACCTGCCGGATGAGTGAGGAGGAGAGGACGATGCGCAAGATCTGGCTGATCGCACCGCTGCTGCTGGCCGGGCTGGCTGCCTGCACGGAAAAGCCGCCCACTGTCGAGGACGAAGTCGCCAGGGCGACAGAACTCGCCGGCGAGGATTTCGCCGAATCGCTGTTCATCTGCGACCCCAAAAGCACCATGATCGCCGACATGCTGGCCAAGGGCGTCGAGCAGGTCGGTCCGGCATGGGCCTTCGACAACCTCGCCTATGTCGGCAACAGCTTCGTCGGCGCCTGGGTGCTCAGGACCAGCGAAGGCCTGATCCTGTTCGACGCCGGGGTGGGCGAGGCCGATGCGCGCGACAATATCGTGCCCGGCCTCGTCAAGCTGGGGCTCGATCCGAAGTCTATCCGCTACATCTTCGTGACCCATGGCCATTGGGATCACTACGGCGGGGCGGCCTATCTCAAGGCGTTGTCGGGTGCCCGTATCGGTCTCAGCATGGCCGACTGGGACCTCATGGACACTCTCGAACCTGGCGGTCTCGCTCGTGCGCCCTATTTCGGCGATGACCAGGAAGACCGGCCGCCACCGCCGCGTGACCTGGTCGTCGAGGACGGACAGAAGATTACGCTGGGCGACACCGAAGTCACCCTGCTGGTCACTCCCGGGCACACACCGGGCACGCTCTCGGCGTTGATTCCGGTGAAACTTGGAATCGAAAGCCATGTCATGTCGCTGCTCGGCGGCACCGCATTCCCGCGCACGCTGGAGCCCGACGGGTTCATGGGCGGGCTGAACCAGCTCGAGGATTCGGTCGAGCGGCTGCAGAAGCTCGGCGCGGAAGCCGGTGCCGACGGCACCATCAACACTCATCCCTTTGTCGATGGATCGACCAGGAAGCTGGGCGAGGTTGCCGAAGGAAAGGCGAACCCCTTCGTCCTCGGCAAGGACAAGGTCAGCCGCTATTATGCGATGTTCCTTGCCTGCGTCCGCGCCGCGAAGCTGCGTCCGCTCGAACCGATGAGCCTGCCGCCGATGCCGTCGGGAGACGGGGAAAAGGGCAAGGAATGACGCGCCTTGCCGGAAAACGCGCGCTGATGACGGGCGCCGGCGGGCTGCTGGGCTCGGACTTGTGCCGGGCCTTCGCGGCGGACGGTGCGGACATGGTGCTGACGACGCGCACGGAGGCGAAGCTCGCTCCGTTGGCGGAGGAATTGCGTGGCATGGGCGCGAAAGTCGCGACCGTCGCCGCCGATTTCACCTGCAACGACGATGTCGACCGGCTGGCGGGCGAGGCATGGGAGGCGTTCGGCGGAATCGACGTGGTGCTGCTTTCCAGCCAGCCGCCCGAGCCTAACCTCGGCAGCCTGCTCGAAACTACGGACGAGGACTGGCAAGACCAGTTCTCCTCGATCGTCTGGGGGCCGATGCGGCTGATGCGCCAGCTTGCGCCGCGGATGATGGAGGCGGGCGGCGGCAGCGTGATCACCTTCACCTCGTCGACCGGTTCCGACCCGATCGAGGGCTACGCCGCCTATGGACTCGCCAAGGCGGGGCTGTGGGCGCTCTCGCTCTACATGGCGCGTGAATGGGGAGCAGGCGGCATCAGGGTCAACGCGTTGCAGCCCGGCCTCATCGCGACCGGTGACGATGCCGATTACGAGGCGCGCCAGCTGAGCGCCAGCCGTCACGGCGTGCTGGCACGGACCTCGCTGGCGCGTCTCGGCCGCAACCGCGAGTGCATCGGTGCGGCAGTCTACCTTGCGTCTGATGAATCGAGCTTCACTTCTGGCCAGCGCATTGCGGTAGACGGTGGAAGGTTCTGACGTCCCAGCGAGTCCGCGACTTGCCTGACATGAAGATTCCCGCCTAAGGAGCCCCCATGCCTGCTGGTCTTGTCGCCCTGCTGGACGATATCTCCGTCATCGCCCGAGCTGCTGCTGCGTCCATAGATGACGTCGGTGCCGGAGTCGCCAAGGCAGGGGCCAAGGCCGCTGGCGTGGTGATCGACGATGCCGCCGTGACGCCCGCCTATGTCACCGACTTTACCCCGGACCGCGAACTGCCGGTAATCTGGCGCATTGCCAGGGGCTCGCTCTTCAACAAGCTCGGAATTCTCCTGCCGGTGGCGCTGGTTCTCAGCGAATTCCTGCCCGGCGCGATCATCCCGCTGCTGATGCTTGGCGGCCTCTATCTCTGCTTCGAGGGAGCGGAGAAGGTGATGGAGGTGCTGGGCGCGGAAAAGCATGGCGAGACGCTCGAGGACCCGATCGACGATATGGCCGCTTTCGAAAAGGAGCGGGTGTCGAGCGCCGTGCGCACCGACTTCATCCTGTCGGCGGAGATCATGGCGATCTCGCTCGCGCAGGTTGCCGAGAACGGACTGGTCGAGCGCGCGGCGATCCTCGCGGTGGTGGCAGTGGTGATCACCGTGGCGGTCTATGGCGCGGTGGCGCTGATCGTGAAGATGGACGATGTCGGGCTGCATCTTGCCGATAACGGCAACCCGTCCGGGCAGCGGCTGGGCGTGTTCCTGTTGCAGTCCATGCCGAAGCTGCTGCTTTTTCTCTCGGTCGTCGGCACCGCTGCGATGCTGTGGGTCGGCGGCGGCATCCTGCTGCACGGGATGGAGGAGCTTGGCCTGCATGCCCTGCCCGAAGCCGCGCATCACGTGCAGCATTTCGTCGAGAATGCGACGGGCGAGCTGGGCGCGGCGCTGGGCTGGCTGACCTACGCGGTGCTGTCTGCCCTGTTCGGCATAATCGCGGGGGCGATCGCGGCAGTTCTGGTGCATTGGGTCCAGGCCTGGCGCGGCAAGAAAGCGCACTGACGCTCAGGCAGACTGCCGCTCCAGGAAGAGGTCCAGCTGCGCACCGAAATCGAGTTCCCGCCACAATGTCAGCCAGATCGCCGACATGTGCAGCTGGGTACGCACCAGCTCGTCGTCGAACACGCGGGCATCGAAGGGATCGGGGACGCCGGCAAGGTCCGGCACGCGCATTTCGATGACCTTGGGCGCGTCGATCATCCACATCAGCCCCGATGTCGCCATCTGCAGGGCAAGCCGGTGCTTGAGGTCTTCCGGTGCGAGCGGGATGCCGCTGGCCCGCTCGAACTCACCGGTGAAGGCCGTCACCAGCGTATCGAGATTTTCGACGATGAAATCCGGCTCCGCACCATAGAAGCAGCCGGCGAGCGCCACGGCGACATTCATCACCGTGGCATTGCCCCAATCGAATAATCCGCATTCGATTTCGCCATCCTCGCCTGTCCAGAACCAGGCGTTGTCGGTGTTGGCGTTCCAGTGGCCGAGCGCGAGCCAGGGCGAAGGTGCTTCCAGAAAGCTGGCGATAGCGTCCTCGTGCCCGCAGAAGCGCGGTGCTTCCTCGGCGAAGCGGGCGAGGAAGGCGGGGTCGCGGACAGCTTCGGGGACAAGGCGTGGATAGGCTGTGCAGAACTCCTGCCAGCGTTCGACCCGCCGGGCAATCTGTTCCGGTCCGTATGGATCACGGGCACTGACGCCAAGCTGGCCCTGATGGCTTTCCAGCTGACGCATCACCTCCTTGGGGAACACGCCGGAATGATAGGCGCCGGCCAGCCTCGCCAGCGCACGCACCAGCGCCAGGTAATGCCCCAGCGGATCGGGAAGCTCGCGGTCGAGACATTTGACGTAATTGCGCTCGATACCGTCCTTGCCAAACGCAATCGTGTCGGTGATGAGCAGCCCGGTGCCGCTGTCGTGGTGATAGTCCGCATACATGCATTTCGGCACGGCGATCGGGAATTCGGGCATGCGCGACAGCAGCGCGAACCACACCTCGCCTTCCATCTGGATCTTCTGGCGGTCGCGGATTTCGTTGCCGAAGGCGCGGGAGAACTTGGCGAAGAGCTCGGTGGGAAGGTCAGGGGAGGGGTGCTCGTATTCGACGGTCAGGTAGAGCTTCGCCCCGGTCCCGCCGCCCCTGCATTCCTCCAGCCCCGTGATCCGGGTGACGGTATTCGCCTCACCCAGCGAGCCCGCCGCCCGGAACGCGCCGGTAAGGAAGCTCGCGCCACCCTCGCGCAGCGCCTCGATATGGGCCGGCATGGCCAGGCCGAAAGTGTCGCCCGCGATCCAGTCGATTGTCTCTGACATCGGGGCAGCGGATAGGTCTCCCTGCAACCGCATGCAATCGCTATGCTTTGCGATTGCAGGACCGAGGCTCGTCGCTAGAGTGGCCGCCGCATAGCAATCTGGAGAGATGAAATGGGCGAACTGGAAGGTAAGGTAGCGTTTTTGACGGGAGCAGGTCGCGGCGTCGGTGTCGGCATCGCCTTGGCGCTGGCCAAGGCGGGCGCGGCGGTCGGCATGATGGGCCGCACGAAGGAAACGCTGGAGGAAACCAAGGCCAAGCTCGACGCGCTGGGCGCGAAATCGCTGGTCTGCGTCGGCGATGTCAGCAAGCGTGAGGACGTCGACCGTGCGGTTGCCGCCACCGAACAGGCGTTCGGCCCGATCTGGGCGCTGGTGAACAATGCCTATTATTCCGAACGCACCCAGGTCGAGGACATCACCGAGGAAGACCTCGACATATCGCTTCGCATTTGCGTACATGGCGCGTTGTTCACCATGCAGGCCTGCTTCCCGTCGATGAAGGAACATGGCGGGCGGATCATCAATTTCGGCTCGGGCGGATCGACCATGGGCCTGCCCGAACTCGGCGCCTACAACATCTCGAAGGAAGCGATCCGGGGGCTGACCAAGACAGCGGCAATGGGCTGGGGCAAGTACGGCATCACCGTGAACAACATCTGCCCGCTCGCACCATCCGACGCATATCAGTACTGGTTCGACGAAATGCTGGACGACGAGGGCCGGCGGAAGCACCTTGAAGGCATTCCGCTGCGCCGTATGGGCGATCCGGAGAAGGACATCGGCGCGACCGTGGTGTTCCTCGCCGGGCCCGGCGGAGGCTATATCACCAGCCGCACGCTCCATCTCGACGGCGGCAATTGCTACTACGACCGGTGAGACTGCGACCCGAAACCATCCGGTCGAAACCGGTCCGCATGGACTGCGTGTTCGACGATCCTGAACGCGTGCTGGCGACGATTCACGCCCGCGCACCGTTTCCGACGATGCTTTCCTATATGGGGCACGGCGTGCCCGATGCCGGGGGCGTCGGCATTCCCTGGTTCCTTGACCGGCCCGGCGATAGCTTCATCCTCGAAAATCCCAACTGGTTCGAGGCTGCACGGGAGGCCTTCGATTGCGAGATCGTCCGGCCGATCCATGTCTCGCTCAACCTGAACGGTCCCGCGGCGCTCGGCGCACCGCATATCGACCAGCCAAAGTTTCGCGGCATTGGCGAGGCCGGGGTGCCACTATGGATGCAGATGGCGATGTCGCGCTCGGGCCTGTTTGCCGATTGGCTGGTGCCGGTCGCCTCGGGGCTGGTGTGGTTCTGGCAGGGCGAGGAGGGAGCTTTCGAATATTGGCCGGATGGCCCCCAGGCAACTTCGGTCATTGCCGAAAGGCCGATGTGGAACACAGGCGTGATGGGCGACAACGAGGTGATGTGGCACCGTGTCTGCGCATTCGGGCCAGCGGACCAGCAGGACTTGCTCGCCCGGCAATTGCGCGTCGATGCGATGCTGCACCGTACACCCGGCGGCTGGGAGGTTCGCCAGAACGGCGGCGTGCTGCTCGAATTCGCAGAGGTTGAGGTGCGCATTGCGATGGTGTGGAAGGCCTATGTCTTCAAGGACGGCGCGCATCTCGACTCATTCGAAGATAGGCGTTTCGATCTCGACGCGGGGCAGATCACGGACATCTTCATAGCCGACCTTGGCGAGCGCGGCATCTCCGCCAGCCGGCCCGCCGATCCCACCGCTGACGACAGCTGGCGGCGGTTGCTGGACGAGGTTTACCGGTCGCCGTTCGACCTAGTCTAGCAGCTGCGCCTGCAGCGTCGTCGGCATCCAGCGCTCGCGTTCCGCCATGCGCCGGCCTTCGTGCAGGCGCATCGTGTCGAGTGCGGTCTGGCCGAGCACCAGCCGGCGGGGCGGGGCAGGATCGTCGAGCGCGCTGCACAGCGCTTCCGCCGCATCGCGCGGGTCGCCGTATATCCAGGCGTCGTTGCCGGCCTCCTTGCTGAGCGCGGCGAGGTCGTAATATTCGGCGGGCTGCTCGTAGAACAGCGAGTTGTTGAACTCGGTGTTGAAAGGTCCGAGCTCTGCAATGGTGACGTTGATGCCGAGCGGAGCAAGCTCGGCGCCCATCGATTCGGTGAGCCCAGACAGCGCGAATTTCGTCGCACAGTAATAGCCGAGCGCGGGAAAACCGATCTGCCCTGCGACCGATCCGATGTTGACGATCTGGCCAGCCCGCCGTTCGATCATCTCGGGCAGGATCTCACGGATCATCGCCAGCGCGCCGAAATAATTCGTTTCCATGTTCGCGCGCGCGGCCTCGAGCGATAGCGATTCGACGGTGCCGAACTGGCCGTAGCCGGCATTGTTCACCAGCACTTCGATCTGTCCGAAATGCGCCCGGGCAGCCGCAACTGCATCGGCCACTTCTTCCGAATTCGTGACATCGAGCTTGAGCGCCAGCGCGCGCTCACCGTGGGGTGCGACAAGCTCGTCGAGCGCTTCGGGCCTGCGGGCGGTCGCCGCGACATTCTCGCCGTGTTCGAGCAGGACTTGCGCCAGGGCGCGGCCAAAGCCGGTGGAGCAGCCGGTGATCAGCCAAGTCTTCGTTGCCATTCGGAATTCCTCTCCATTCCTGTCAGGCGAGGCATGCCAGCAGGTCATGTGCAAATGCGGTCAATGTGTCGTCGCGCGCGCCCATGACTACCACGCGGTCGCCGGGGCGGGCGATTTCGGCGATGTACCTGCCGCAAGCCTCGCGAGCCGCGATGTGTTCGGCACTTCCTCCGGCCTCACGG
>CAYPFE010000086.1:0-9587 GCA_964409895.1 uncultured Novosphingobium sp. | reverse complement strand
CACCGGTGACCACAGCGACGCGACCGTCAAACCTCAATTCAGACATGCAATTTCCTTCCTGGCAAATATCAACTGGCCGCGCTGGCGGCCTTAATTTTCTCCATGCGCCGGCGATAGCCTTCCGAAGGCTCCGGCCGCTCGAGTGGAATCGATGGTAGCGGTTGTCCCCGCCGTTTCAATTCCTCTTCGAGCCTGCGCATCAGTTCGGCGCGGGTGTGATCGCTGGGTTCCCACAATTGCCACATGTCCTGCGTCATCGGGAAGACGGGAAGTGTGCGCTCGACTGTCAGTGCGGCGCGACCGTCCGAGCCGGTTGCGGTGCCAAGAAAGGTCTCTATCCCGCCGAACGTCAGGCAGGCATTGCCGGCAATCTGCCATGGGAGGCCCTTCGGAAGCTTCAGCGAAAAGCCCCGATCCGTGATTTCGATACCGCTCGCGCCGATCGGGCGGGGGAAGCCTTCCTCGTCGATCACCGAGAGCTGCCCCGGCACGCCGCGCGCCAGCGCCTGTTCGGCCAGATCGCGCCAGTCGAGCTCCTGCCACTTCGCCGGGCTGCTTGTCTGCCCGGGAGGAGCGGGATCGCTTTGCGGGAACATCGTGCCGTCGGGTGCCCGCCAACGGTGCGGGGCCTGCTCCATGGCCGCCGGGTTGTCCCACCAGTCGATCCGCGCCGGTTTGATCTCGACGAGGATGCGGGTCCAGTACCACACGGCGTGCCGGGCCAGCTCCCAGCCGGGATTGCCCGGCAGTGTGTGGCTGGCTTCGGCAAGATAGCGCAGGACATTGCGCTGCAAGTCGGCATCGCGCACTGCCGCCATGCCGGCAATCGAAATCACCGGTTCGTCCCGGCCGCCTGCAAGCAGCAGGCCAACCTTTGGATTGCGCCGCGCCCGTTCCGCCTTGGCCGGGTAGGAAAGCCCTGTGGCAAGGCCGACATGGGACAAGTCATCCGCCGGGAAATAGAGCACCGGGGTGTCGACCGGCATGCCGGCCTTGCTCACCGTCACGTAATTGGCGATCGAGCCCGCGCGCATCAGGGAGGTGACGCCTTGTGGCAGGTCTTCGAAGAAGTTCATGCCGGGGCCGCCAGTCTTTCGATATTGCGGTGGAAGTTCCAGACGCCGATCTCCTGGCGGCCAACCGGCAAAGTCGACCCCTCCGGGAGCGCGGCCAGTCCGCCATGCGCTTCGGCTGCCACCGAATAGTCCTCGGTCACGAGCGCCGCGCGTGCGGTCTGGTAGGACCGGTCGACCTCTGCGCGGTGCTCCTCGGACTGGATGCCGCCGATCGCGCAGAACGACAGTTTCGAGACGAAACGGTCCGCCGAACTCGGGAAGATCTGGTGGATGTTGACGGTGAGCCCGGTACGGCTGGTGGTGCCGACCGAAACGATCGTGTTGGGAAACAGGAAATATTGCAGCGGCATCGTGTCGAGCGGCCAGTCTACGGGGTCCATGCCCGGCCACTGCTCGATGTTGAGCGGCGCGAAGGTGTAGCGGTGGTGTGGTCCGAAAGTGTCGAACACGCAGATCGGCGAGAACAGCCCCTTGAAGGTCTCGTAATGCAGCGAATTGAGGTGGTAGGTCTCGAAAAAGGTGTCGAGCCCGTATTTCCAGTTCGCCCCGACATCGAGCGCATCGGCATGGACGATCTCGGCGCTTTCCAGCCCGATCGCGGCAAGGTCCGCGTCGATGCCGGCGAGATGGGCGTCGAGGTCCATGGCGGAGTTGGGCTCGGCGCGCACGAAGACGAGGCCGTGGCGCTCTTCGGCAGGGCAGGGGACGAGCTGCTTGTTGCCGTCGATCTCGCCGCAGAATCCGTCCTCGCCCGGGATGCCGACGCATTTGCCTTCGATGTCATAGGTCCATGAGTGAAAGCGGCAGGCGAAGCGGCTGGCCTTGCCGCATTCGTCCCGCACCACACGAGCGCCGCGATGGAGGCAGACGTTGAGGAAGGCGCGCACCCTGCCGCCCTTGCCACGTGTCAGCAGCATCGGCACGCCGGCGTCGTCGAAGGTCTTGAAACTGCCAGGCGCAGGCAGTTCGGTAGACAGGCAGGCGACCAGCGGCATGTCCCTGAAGAGTGAGCGGTGTTCGGCAGTGAAGCGCGCCGGGTCGCGGTAGAAGCCGACGTCTTCGTGCAGGACCTCTGGCGCCAGCGCGGTCTCACCCTTGGCGACATTGGCGACGAGCGGCGGCGCCAGTTCGCGGCGCAGGGCGCGAAGCGGCGGGTCTGCTGCTTCCACGGTCATGTCCGAGCCTGCCGGGCCGCGCGTTCCAGCACGAGGTCGCGGCTGCGCGGGCCTTGTTCGAATCGGCCGAGACCGTAGTCGCCCTTGATCGTCGTGCGGCTGGCGACCCGGCGGTGCGGCGGGTGGACGCCCGTTACCCGGTGCAGCACGCGCCAATTGTCCCAGATCGCCATGTCGGTCGGCTTCCACGCGTGGAAATAGGCCTGGGAATTGCCGATCCGGTTGATTTCCTGGCAGACCGCTTCGAGCAGCGCGTCGCCTTCGGCGTCCTCGCGGCCCTCGATGCCTTCGGCCATCCAGGTCGAGACGTGCAGCACCTTTTCGCCATCACGTCTGGTCCACACGGCTGGATGAATCGCGCGCGGGTAGGTTCGCGATTGCTCGAAAATGTCCTTCCAGTGCCAGTCGGTCTGCACCAGTTTGAAATTCTCCGGCATGCCGAACATCTGGTGGTCGAACTGCATGTCCATCGAATAGAGCACCGAGCAATCCTCGATCGCCTCGCGCAGATCGCGCGGCAGCTGCCTGTATAGCTCGATCCCGTCGATGAAGCCGGTAAGGCCGCCGCCCGGCGCATTCTCGATATTGCGCAGCACGCCGCCGCGGTTGAGTTCGTTGTTGTAGCAATGGTCGAAATGCCAGGGCAACCAGTTGGAATAGAGCTTGCCGTCGATCTCGACGATGTCGCAGTCCTTGGGGTCTAGAGTGTTGACCAGCGCGCCGGTGCCGTCGTCGGATTCGTCGAAATCCGCGCCGTTCACGGGGTGCTGTTTCAAGGGGCCGAAGACCGCGCTTAACGCCAGCTGCATCGGGTCACCGGGTTCGACATTCTCGAACAGGATGACGCCGCGATCCTCGAAAACATCGCGGATCCGCTGCCGCACCGCATCGTCCTCCAGGGCGGCGAAGGTGACACCGCCGATCCGCGCTCCGAAGCTCAGGTCTTCGCGCAATGGCGATACTTCGATACCCATCGGTCCTCTCCGGTGCTTCAGGCTGGCCAGTTGAGCCAGGTCCGGGCTGTCTTGCCCAGCACCCATTCTTTCTCGCCTTCCGTTATATCGGGATTCTCGCGGATCGAGAAGATCAGCTCGGCCCAGCTTTCACCGGTCTGGTTGGCGGAAATGTCGCTGGCCCACATGACGCGCTCGGCCCCGAAGGCGTCGAGCGCTTTCCTGAGGAACGGACGGGCGCCGAGGTTGGGATAGCCCGCCGCATCGAACATCACCGGCGCATGGCCCCATTTGAGCGAAATCTGTGGCATGTCGGCGGTGCGCAGCACGACGTCGAAGCTTTCTGCGAGCGGCGTTTCGGCGAGGTTTTTCCAGTATTCGAGGCTGTCCGGCAGGCCCTCCATCTGGGCGAAGATCGGATAAAGGCTCGATCCCGGCGGCATGCCGCAATGGCAGATGATGATGCGAATATCGGGATATTTCTTCACCACGCGCTCGAGCAGATGGGCATGGCCCGCGACCTGGGTGAACACCGGCAGGTTGTGCTTGACGGCCTGTTCAAAGATCGGGTCGTAGACGCCATCGGAAAAGCGCTTCATCTCCGCGCGCGACATGCCGGGCGAGATGCGCAGCGCCTTGACGTTGGGATTCGCGGCCCAGATCCTGACCACGGCATCGAGGTCCGGGTCTTCCGGTTCAACCCGTACGAGGTAGGCAAAGCGCCCCGGATACTGCCAGCAGGCCTGTTCCACCGTCGGCGAGACGGTACGCATCACGTCGCCGACCATGTGGTAGGGGTGGCCGGGGGTGCCCATCCACCATTCGTCGACCATCACGGAAGCGATTCCCAGTGCGTCCAGCGCCTTGACCATCTCGTCGATGCCGCCGGGGCCGAGGTGGATCTGGCTGTCTACGATTTCCATGTTCGTCTCTCCCGTTGTGGCGCCCTCAGCGCGCCGACAGGCCCGGATTGCCCGGGATCCTGCGGACCCTGATCGCGTTATAGAGGTAGGCGACCTCGTGATAGCTGCCGATGATCGCGATGATCTCGATGATCTGCGCCTCCGCGAAGTTGTCCGCGATCACCGCCCATGTCTCATCGCTGACATGGCAGGTCTCGTGCAGTTCCTCGGCCAGGCGGACGAGAGCCCGGTCGCGCGCGTTCCAGCCCGGTGCCGACGAGCCCTCGACCAGCCATTCGATCTCCTCATCCGTCACTCCGGCCTGCTTGCCGAAGGGGACGTGCTCGCCCCAGATATAGCCGGAATTGCACAGCCGCCCGGTCCGCAGGATCACGAGTTCCAGATCGCGCTTGGGCACGACGGAAGCCCTGTTCCGCGCGCCGACATAATCGATGTAGGGCCCGTACATCTTGGGATGGCGCAGCATGGTCGCGGTCGAATCGGGGAGGTATCCGTCGTCCAGCCCGTAATTGGCGCGCAGCTTGGCGATCAGCGTCTGGCCTTCACCGCTCAGTTCCTCGGCCGTCAGCGGGAGGATGCGTGGCTCGCCATCGGTGTGATCTTCGGACATCGCTCTCTCCTTACTCCGCCGCTTCGTACCATTCGTCGAGCGCGGTATGGAACTGCGCGACCTTGGGTTCCTGGCGGGTCAGTGCCATGTGGTCGAGCGTCATGTTGCGAAGGCCGAGTTGCTGGTCCTCCATCTGGCTGAAATCCTGCTCCAGCGCGAGGAAATAGGGGACGTGGCCGCCTTCGGGTATTTCCGTCATCTCCACTCGCATCCCTTCACGCTGGTCTTCAGGGAACCAGATGTAATGGCAGACGTGCCAGATGCAGCGGTTGGGATCGCCGTCCGGATGGGGCCGCGCGATGATCACCGTTGATTCGCCGGCGCGCAGCTGGATGTAGACATTGGGGAAGACGGACCAGAACTGGTAGTCGGACAGCTGCCGGTCGGTGAGGTCACTGACGTCGAGCCCCTTGCCCGTCAGGTGCTCGCGCACCGCACGCTGAAGCAGGTTCTTGCCCGTCACGCCCTCGGGGAAGGAGAGCCTGCCGTTCGCGCCACGATAGGACGCAACCAGTTCGTCGTAGAGCGGGAAGACTTCGGCAAGCCCGGGGAAATTGGGTTCGGGCAGGTTGCGGAAGGCTGCGACCTGTTCCTCCGGGCTGGCGGTGGCCTCGTCGGCTTCGTTGAACGGCACTGTGGTGGCGCCATGGCGGCCGAAATTGCCGTAGCGCTCCCGTGCCAGGTCCATCAGCGGGATCAGCTCCGGGTGCACGGCCTGGACGTGATAGCTCTCGTAGAAGGCGTCCATCACCACCTTCCAGTTGCATTCGATCGTCTCGCGCACGTTCATCCCGGCCGGCACCATCTCTTCGAGGTGATAGGCGGCGAGGATGTCGTAGGCGGGCCCGAAGAAGTCCCGCAAGGGCGCGGCATCGCGGTCGGGGTTGAGGAAGATGAAGCCGGAAAAGCATTCCACCGGAACCGCGATCAGCCCCAGTTCGCCCTTGTCGCCGACGAATTCCTCCACCGGCCCCTTGTAGTCGGGCTGCGCGACGGCGAGGCACTTGCCGTCGAGGCCATAGGACCACTTGTGATAGGGGCAGGTGAAACGCGGCGAATTGCCCTTGCCGTGGCAGAAGGCGTTGCCGCGATGGCGACACGCGTTGACGAAGCCGCGGACGATTCCGTCGCGGCCTCGGGCGAGCACGAAGGACTGGTCGAAGATCCTGTATTCCATCCAGTCGCCGGTGTTTGGCAGATCGTCCTCGCGCCCGGCGATCTGCCAGACCTTCATCCACAGCCCGGCCTTCTCGCGCTCGTGGTACTCGCGTGAATAGAAGCGATCGGTGCTGATCCGCAGTTTCAGCTTCAGCGCGTCGTAATCTATCTCGGGGATATGCGGGCTGGTCTCGAAGACATCACCCGGTCTTGGGCCCGGCCTTGCTGTCGCCATCGCACATCACTCCTCTCTTCCGGCAGTGCTGCTAGCCCACGCCCGGTGCAAGCCGCAACCTTATGCGTGTCGGCTGCCTGCCCCGGCATGAAGCGCGGTATGCCCCACGCAGTATGGGCTTGCCATGGGTGCCGGGGACGGCTGTATTCGTGCAAACAGGTTAGTGGAGAGGGTTCATGGACGAGGCACTGCAGCACCTGCTCGACGAGGCGGCGATCCGCAAGGTGCACATGCGCTATTGCCGGGGTGTCGACCGCGCGGATTTCGACCTGATCCGCTCCTGCTACCACCCGGACGCCGTGGACGATCATGGCGAATTTGTCGGCGATATCGACGGCTTCATCGAATATTGCCGGGCGGGCCTGCCCAATTTTCTTTCGACCACGCATTTCACCGGCAACCAGATCATCGAGGTCGAAGGCGACAGCGCATGGGCGGAGACCTATGCGCGCGCCTATCACCGCGTGGCGCCGGCCAGCGAGGGCGAGCCGATGAAGGACCTCGTCGTCAACACCCGCTATGTCGACCGGTGGGAGAAACGGGGCGGCGAGTGGAAGATCGCCCACCGCAAGGTCGTCGTCGACACCGACCGGGTCGATATCGTCAACGAACGCTGGGTGCCCGAATCGCAGCTGCGCAGTGCGCGGGACAAGAGCGATCCGTCATACGAGCACTATCCGGCGGAGCGCGGGTGATGGCCTGCGAGACATACGATTTCGTCATCGTCGGCAGCGGTGCATCCTCCGTCGCCGCGGCGCTCAAGATAAAGGAAGCCGGCAAGACCGCGCTGATCATCGAGAAGCGCGAGTTCTTCGGCGGGTCGACCGCGCTGTCGGGCGGGGTGATCTGGATCCCCTGCAACTCGGTGCAGCGAGAGGCGGGCGTCGCCGATACGCCAGAGCAGGCCAGTGCCTATCTCGATGCCTGCGCCGGGCCCCACAGCAAGGGATCGAGCGCGGCACGGCGCAGCGCCTTCCTCGAGGAGGGACCGAAAGCGATCGACTTCCTTCGCGCCCACGGCATGAAGCTGGTCCACGCCGCGACCTATTCCGATTATCACGAGACCGTCTATCCCGGCGGCAACGCCGGCGGCAGGGCGATCGTCCCGGCGATCTTCGACCTCAACGAACTGGGCGAGGATGCCCGCCGCATCGACTGGAGCCCTGACAACCCGCCGCTGATGACGCATGAAACCGGCCGGTTGATGCTGTTCGGCCGGGGCTGGGACAGCAAGAAGATCGTCGCCAGGATCGGCCTCAGGATGCTGCGGAACAAGCTGTTCGGCTCCAAGCTCATCGGCCATGGCAATTCGCTGCAGGGGCGGCTGCTGCAGATCGCCCGGCGCGAAGGGCTCAACCTGTGGATGGAAACCTCGGTGACCGGGCTTGTGACGAGCGGAGCGCGGGTCACCGGCGTGACTGTAGAACGCGATGGCGAGACCCTGATCGTCGAAGCACGCGACGGGGTGCTGCTCAACGCCGGCGGCTTCGCCCGCAACCCGGACATGCGCAGGGAGCTCCTGCCGGGGCCGGACGACGTCGAATGGACCATCAGCAACCGCGGCGACACCGGCGAGGTGCTGCAGATGGCGATCGACATGGGCGCAGACACCGAGAACACCGATCTTGCCTGGTGGGTGCCTGGCACCTTTCCGCCGAGCGGCGAGTCGCATGTCATCGTTTTCGACTATGCGCGGCCGCACGCCATCGTCGTCGACCAGCAGGGCGAGCGATACACCAACGAGGCGACATCCTATGTCCAGATCGGCCTCAACATCTGGAAGCGGCAGCAGACCGCGCCGGCGGTGCCGAGCTGGGTGATCATCGACAGCCGCCACCGCAAGCGGTACATGTTCGCCTCTGCCCTTCCCGGCAAGACGCCGGACGACTGGGTCTCCTCCGGCTACATGAAGCAGGCCGGCACGCTGGAAGATCTCGCAGCGCAATGCGATTTGCCGCCCGACAAGCTCAAGGCGACGGTCGAACGCTTCAATGGCTTCGCGCGGGAGGGCGTCGATCATGACTTCGGCCGTGGTGTCGGCGCCTATCCGCGCTACCTCGGCGATCCTACGCACAAGCCCAATCCCAGCCTGGGCACGATCGAAGAGCCGCCGTTCATGGCCTTCCAGCTGTGGCCGCGCGATGTCGGCACCTGCGGAGGCCTGGTCACGGACGAACACGCGCGCGTGCTCAAGGAAGATGGCTCGGTGATTCCGGGACTCTACGCCACGGGCAACACCACCTCGTCGGTGCACGGGCCGTCCTATCCCGGCGCGGGCGCCAGCATCGGTGCCAGCCTGACGTTCGGTTTCATCGCCGCCAAGCATGCGGCACGCGGCAACGAGTGCTGAGCGCCCCTACGGAGAATAACGAATGAAGACGCCAATCATGTGGCTTTTGGCCAGCTCTGCCCTGGCGATGTCGCCTGCCCTCGCATGCGAGGACGAGCCGCCCGAGCCGGTCACCGAAATCCGCAGCGGGGCCACGCTGTTCGACTGGGAAGCGCGCGAGCAGCAGGTCTCAAGCGGCGACCAGCGCATCGGACCGATGGCGGTCGAGGACTTTTCGCCCGAAGCGCAGGACATCCAGAACCAGATCAGCGCGTTTTTCGGAACGAAGATCACGGGCGTACCGATCACCGCCGCCACCGTCGCCAAGCATCCGGGGCTCTACAAGCACCAGACGCTGCTGGGGCTCGAACTGAACGAGAGAGGTGCGATGCCGCCGCGCGAGCGTGAGATGGTGATCCTGCGCACCGCCTGGCTGGTGCGTTCGCCCTTCGAATGGGGCGAGCATGTCAAATATGGCAAGCGGCTCGGGTTAACCACGGAAGAGATCGAGCGAATCACCCAGGGCTCGTCGGCCGAAGGCTGGGGAGAGCATGATCGTGCGGTGCTGCGCGGCGTCGAGGAACTGCTCGGCGACTATGCGGTGTCCGACGAAACCTGGGCGACGCTCGGCAAGACTTGGGACGAAAAGCAGCTGATGGAGCTACCCGGCCTGGTCGGCTCCTACACGCTCACGGCCATGCTGTTCAGCACCCTGCGTTTCGGGCTGATGCCGGGTAACGAGGGCTTCAAGCAGCGGTGAGACTCTGGCTCCTCTCCCAGTGGGAGAGGATAGCGCAGCTCGCTCCGTCATGAGCTAGCGGAGCTTGGTGAGGGTATTCCACAAGGTTGGCACGGAGCCCCTCACCAACTGCGGCTAGGCCGCTGCGCGACCCAGCCTTCGTATCCTCTCCCTCAAGGGAGAGGATGTCTCCAGTTTAGAACCCCAGGTCCTTGATCGGCCCGTCGAAATTGCCGCCCAGATGCGTGGTCGCCTCGGCCAGCTGTTCGGTGGGCAGGCCGGCGAGATACCCGTCGATCACCCGCTGGTAGTTGCTGACCAGCCCTTCGACGTCCTTGGCGAGGCGCATGTATTCGAAACCCTTGGAATGCAGCGCCTTCTGCTGGATC
>CAYPFE010000085.1:0-9705 GCA_964409895.1 uncultured Novosphingobium sp. | reverse complement strand
CGCCGATTCCTCCGAACAGGCAGTCGACCTTGCCGATGACGAGGCGCTGGCCGGCGTCGACGAGGTGCTGCGCCACGAAATCGCCGATATCCGCCAGGCGCTGCTACGGATCGAGCGCGGCGAATATGGCAGCTGCGCGAGTTGCGGCGCGGACATCTCCGAGGGCCGGCTCGAAGCCCTGCCGACGGCGACGCTGTGCATCAAGTGTGCACCATAGGAAAAGCGCGGATTTTCTGACAAAAACCCGTTCGTGCTGAGCTTGTCGAAGCACGCTCGCGCCAACGCCCTTCGACAAGCTCAGGGCGAACGGAATGAGAGGCCGGGAGGCGCGCTATACCGACGCAAGCTGCCCCGCATTCCTGCCGGCAAGCCTGCCGAACACCGAACCGTTGAGCAGCCCCGTGCCGCCCGGGTAGTTCTGATAGAACAGTCCGCCGACGAGTTCGCCCGCAGCATAGAGCCCCGGAATCGGCCGCTGGGCGAGGTCGAGCACCTGCGCGTCGGTGTTGATCATCAGCCCGCCGAAAGTGAAGGTGATGCCGCAGGTGACGACATAGCCGTGATAGGGCGGCGTATCGATCGGCAGCGCCCAGTTGGACTTCGGCACCGCCAGCCCCTTTGTACCGACGCCATCGAGGATCGAGGGGTTGTAAGTGGTTTCGAAGGTATCCTTCGGGCAGGCCGCGTTATAGGCGGCGATCTCCGCCTTGAGTCCCTCGACGTCGATGTCGAGCTGTTCGGCGAGGCCCTCCAGCGTGTCGCTGGTCGCCTTGGTGACTTCGCGGATGCGGTATTCGTCGCGCACGTTGTCGTGGGTCTTGGCGTCGAAGATCTGCACAGCCGCGCGCTGCGGCTGCTTCATCACCTCGCGCCCGTATTTGGCGTAGGTGTGATTGCGGAAGTCCGCGCCCTCGTCGATGAAGCGCTTGCCGTCCATGTTGACGACCACGCCGATGATGTAGCTGTGCTTCTGGAAGTTATCGAGCACCACCCGGTCGCCATAGGGCGGCGCGGAAATGTCCCACTGCACCGCGTGGCAGGTCGACCAGCCGCCGTGCGGCCGCGCGCCGATGCGCATCGCCGCGTTGATGCCGTCGCCGGTGTTGTGCTGGGTTCCCCTCACCCGGCACAGCTCCCAGCCGGGTCCGAGATAGCGCACCCGCATTTCCGGGTTCGATTCGAAGCCGCCGCAAGCGAGCACGACGGCCTTGGCAACGATATTCTCATAGCCGTTCGGACCGAAGGCGCGCACGCCGGTGACTTCGCCGCTCTCGGCCTGGAGCAGCTCGCGCAGGCCGGTCTCGTAGCGGATGGTGATGCCCATGCGTTCGCAAGCCTGCACCAGCATGTCGACGAGGCCCCAGCCGCCGCCAACCGCCTCGATGTTCACCCCGCCGTAGAAATGGTGCTTGCCGTCGATCTTGAAGCTCTGGCGGCCGAACATCGGAATGAAACGCAGCCTGTGTCCGCGCAGCCAGCGCATCACGTCGCGCGACTGGCTGATGAGTATGTTCGCGAGATCCTCGTCAGCCTGATGCTCGGTGACATCCATGAGGATGTCCATGAACTTCTCTTCCGACAACGGCGGCAGGTTGCCGATTGATTCGTATTCGCCGGGCGTCATGTCGTCGAGGATGTCGGTCCTGAGGTCTTCCAGCCCGTCGTGGCAGAAGCGGAAACCGCCCGCGGTGAAGGTCGAATTTCCGCCCCGGTCCTCCAGCGTCGCCTTTTCGAGCACCAGCACCCTGGCGCCCTGTTCGGCGGCCGAAAGCGCGGCACACAGCGCGGCATTGCCCGCGCCGACGACGATGACGTCCCAGACTTCTTCAGACGGCATGACTTAATGGCTCCTGATACGTTTCATTAATGCCCCTAGGCAGCTTGCCGGGACTGCGCAAGCCTGCCCCGGCGTCGCGTGGCAAGGCAGATGCAAGGGCCTCTAGCAGACACAGCGCAACGCGCCAGAAGGGAGATGGGCAATGACGGAAAATGCGCTGGGCAATGGGCCGCTCTACCTGTCGGAAGGCAATGCCTTCACCGGCAAGTCGTCCGAAGAAAAGCTGCAGGAACTGATCGACCGCGAGGAGCTGCGCGAGCTCATCGCCACCTATGCCCAGCGCGTCGCACATGGTGCTGCGATCTCCGACCTGTTCACCGATGACGGCCTCTTCTTGAACAGCACCCAGGGCGTTGTGACCAGTAGGGCCGAAGGACGCGCCCAACTCGACCACTGGTTCGGCACCGACCGTCCGCCTGACGCAGAACACCCGCTGCCGATGATCCACAACTACCTGTTCGAGATCGACGGCGACGAGGCACGCGGGCTCAATTCCAACGAACTCAGGATCGTCGAGAATGGCAAGAGCATAATCGCGTCGGGCGTCTACAACGACAAGTACTGCCGGGTGGACGGCCGCTGGCGCTTCGTCGAACGCCGTATCGATTTCTCGCACTGGGTGCCGATACAGGAGGGCTGGGCGAAGCCGGTCGACTGACCTCAGGTCATGCGGTAGAGGACCTGCCCTTCCATCAGCCGCCGCGCGCTGCGGTAGACGGCGCCGTACTCGGCCTTTCCTTCCGCGTTGACCGCCGCGTCGACCTGCGTGGTGCCCGAGGCATGGCCGATGCGGATCGGGCCCGATGCGGCGCGGCACAGCTGGTGAGGGATCGAACCATGCACGCGGGCCGCTACTGCAAGGCAGACCGCGCCGGTAATCGGCACCGCGCGGTGCGGCTGGCCGACCGAGATCATGCGGATGGCGATGTCGTGGTCGTCGGCACGCAGTCGCTCGCCCGAGATCGAGTTTGCGTCCCAGGGCGCGCTCACCATCGCCACCTTGGGAATGCTGTCGGCATGCGGCAGGCCCATCGCGCTCGCGCCCGCGAGACGGATAGCTGCCATCAGGGCCAGCCACTCCCCGTCCGCTTCGAGTTCGCCCGGCAATTCCGCACCTGTCTTGCCGACATCGCTTGCACGCACGAAAACGCAGGGGTTGGCCGCATCGATGAGGCTGGCCTCAAGTCCCGCGATCACGTCCACCGCATTGCCCGTCGGCAGCAGCTTACCCGTCTTCGCGCCGCCCGGATCGAGGAATTCGAGCTTGATCGGCGCGGCGGTGCCCGCAACGCCGTCCAGCAAGAAAGTGCCGTCCGCCGCCAGCAACCCGCCTTCCACCGGGAAGCGCGCGAGGATCACCTTGCCGGTGTTGGTATTGTGGATGCGCACCGCCGCTTCATCCCCGCTGGGCGCCGCCACCAGCCCATCTTCAAGCGCGAACGGCCCGATCGCGGACGACATATTGCCGCAGTTGCCGCCGTAATCGACAGCGCTGGTATCGGGCGTCAGCTGGACGAAGGTGTAATCGACGTCGGCGTCGTCACGGCTCGGAGGGCCGACGATACAGACCTTGTTGAGCGAGGACAGTCCACCCCCCATGCCGTCGAGATTGCGCCCGTTGGGATCGGGCACGCCCATCGCCGCGAGGAAGATCGCATCGCGCTCTTCGCGGCTTTCCGGCAGGTCGGCCTCCTTGAAGACGAGCGCCTTCGACGTGCCCCCGCGCATGTAGACAGCGGGAATGCGGCGCAGGCTCATCGGCGCCTCACCCTTGCCCCTTGCGCCATTCGATCAGCCGGCGGATGCCTTCCTCGACGCTGACTTGCGGTTCCCAGCCGAGCATGGCCTTCGCCTTCTCGACCCGGAAATCGATGGTGGAGCCCGACGTAGATTTCACCGCACCACCGGCCTCGACCCATTCGGGTTCGAGATCGGTCCCGGTGATTTCCGTGAGGATCTCTACCAGCCTGATGAGATTGGTCGAGACGCCGGAGCCGATATTGAAAATCTCGCCGGCAACGTCGGAGGCCATGGCCATGACATTGGCGCGCGCGACGTCGGCGACATGGACGTAATCGTGAACTTCACTGCCGTCGCCGGTGATCCGGGGGCGCTCGCCGCGCATGATGCGGTCGTAATTCTCGATGATGTAGAGCGCATTGACCCCGCGGTAGTGCTGGCGCTCGCCATAGACGGTGGCATAGCGAAGCGCCACGCCATCCACCCCGTATTTCGCCGAATAGAGCTGGCACAGCCCCTCGCCGATCAGCTTTGAGGCGGCGTAGAGCTTGGTGCCGGCCTGAAAGGCGGCGAAGTTGGAGTGGGTCTCTTCGGTGATCGGGTCCGGTCCCGGCTCGCCGATCGCGGCGATGGACGAGGAGAACACCACCTTCTTCACTCCGGCAAAGCGGCAAGCCTCGAAGACATTGACCATGCCCTCGACATTGACCGCAAGGCCCAGCGGCGGATTCTGCGTCAGCGGCAGGGTCAGGAAGCCGGCGATTGCGAAGACGCCGTCCGCGCCTGCGAAGGCATCGTAAAGCTCGCTGATCCTGAGAATATCGCCGCGCACCAGTTGCACGCGCTCGTCGCCGTCGAGATGGGCGATCGCCTCGGGCGTGCCCAGCGCGAAATTATCCAGCAGCACGACCTTCCCCGCGCCATCCGCAAGTAGCCTGTCCGCGACGTGGCTGCCGATCAGGCTCGCGCCGCCGGTGATGACGAATGTACTGCCTGCGATGTCCATTCCGTGTCCTTCCCTGGCGCGCGACGGTGGCTGCGCGGCTTGCGGGTGTCAACAGCGCTGAATCCGGCACAGGACCCACCCCCAACCCCTCCCGCAAGCGGGAGGGGAGCGAGGCTTGCCGAACCGCCAGGTGAGGCTAGCCGCAGCGGGGTGGGCATGGACTGCAAGCCAGGAGCACGCTAGCCATTGGCCATGCTCAGCCGCAGGACCATGATCGGAAGCTCTGCCGCCGCTCTCCTCGGCGCGGCAACGCCGGCGCTCACGCAGGCGCCGCCCGTGCGCAAGGCCCCTCGCCTGCGCCCGGGAGACACGGTCGGCCTGGTCGCACCCGCCGGCTTCGTTGCCGACCGTTTCGGTGTCGAAACCCTGGAACAGACGGTGGCGGCGATGGGACTTGTCGCCAAGCCCGCGCCACGGCTCACTGCGCGCAACGGCTATCTGGCGGGCTCGGACCAGGCCCGCGCCGACGACATCAACGCGATGTTCCTCGACGACGAGGTCAAGGCGCTGTTCGCGGTGCGCGGCGGATGGGGCAGCCAGCGGCTGCTGCCCTACCTCGACTACGATCTCATCGCGACCCATCCCAAGCTTCTCATCGGCATGAGCGACGTCACCGCACTGCATATGGCGCTGGCAAGACATGGCGCGGCCCCCACCATCCACGGCCCCAACGTCGCGCACAGTTGGAATGCCGAGGCCTGGGCTTCGCTCAGAAGTCTCGCCTTCGAGGGGGCGACGCCGACCTATGGCATACCGAAGGGCACCGAAGACCGGCTGGTGCAGCGCCGTGCGATCACCACCTTCAGGGGCGGCAAGGCAAGCGGCAAGCTGCTCGGCGGCAACCTTTCGGTACTCTCGGCGATGGTCGGCACGCCCTTCCTGCCTGATTTCACCGGCGCCGTGCTGTTTCTCGAAGATATCAACGAGGCCGAGTACCGGATCGACCGCATGCTGACCCAACTTGCCCAGGGCGGCGTGCTGGACCGCGTGGCAGGCGTGGTCTTTGGCCAGTGCACCAATTGCCGCAATCCCGGCGAACCCTATGGCAATTTCACGCTGCCCGAAGTGATGGACCACCACTTCCGTCCGCTAGGCGTCCCCGCCTTCCAGGGCGCGTGGATCGGCCATATCGCCGGACAGGCGAGCACTCCCGTCGGCATCGCCGCCGAGATCGACGCCGACGCCGGAACGATCAGGGTGCTGGAGCCGGTCGTCACCTGAAACGTCGTTTGCAAAAAATGGCGGCCTGTCCCGAGGGACGGCCGCCCGAGGTGGGGAGAAGCGGTGCCCTGGCGACGCGCCTGCCGTCGTGGCCGGCCGAAGCCCCGCCCTGACACCGTAAGGTTACATTCGCCCCAAAGCTCCCGGCCCTCATTGATCGCGATCAAATGATCGCGGACCGGTTTGCTCTGCGGGATTGCGATGGCCGGTCCAACGCGCGATAGTGGCTCCCGGAACCGCCTTCGGAGAGAACGAATGTCCTACACCACCGTCGACCTGACGCCAGAGATCGGCACCGAGGTCAGGGCCGACCTCGCAACCCTGCTCGACGGCTCGATCGCGAAGGAGCTTCGCGTCCTGCTCGAAAAGCGCGGCGTGCTGCTGTTCCGCGGGCACGACATGACCGAGGAGGAGCATCTCCGCTTCGCCAGTACGCTCGGCAACGCGCGCCACGAACACGGGACGGACATCACGCTGGTCGCCTCCGACAAGGAAAAGAGCCCGATCTTCGCCGAATATGCGCGCGGAACCTTCTGGTTCCATTTCGACGACACTTACATGGAATATCCCGCACTCGCCTCGGTCTTGCGCGCAAGGACGGTCGCGCCCGAGGGCGGGCAGACCGAATTCGCCAACACCTATGCTGCCTATGATGACCTTTCCGACGAGGACAAGGACTGGTTCGACACACTCGAAGCGATCCACTCGCAGGAGACCGTGCAGCGCAAGGCCTTTCCCAATCCCACCAAAGAGCAGCTCGCGCTGTGGGGCGAAGGCGCGATTCCCGCCTCCACCCACCCGCTGGTGTGGCACCACACGACGGGCCGCAAGTCGCTGCTGGTCGGGCAGACCATGCGCGCCATCGTCGGCCTGCCCAAGGACGAAAGCGACGCGCTGGTCGAGCGCATCATGGCCCATGCCGAGAATCCCAAATACATCTACAGCCACGACTGGGAGGTGAACGACGTGCTGGTCTGGGACAACACCGGGACGATGCACCGCGTTGTCCCCTTCGACCTCGACTGCGGCCGCGAACTCCAGCGCGTCAAGCTCGCAGGCGAAGAACCCGTCACGGCACCTGCAAGGACAGCGGTGAACAAGCCGCCCGAATGGGCCAGTTAGGAGGGCCTCAGACCAGCGAATTGGAGTGATCATGGACCAGAACGACATGGCCTTTACGCCCGAAGAAATCGCCGAGCTACGAAAGCTTCTCGAGCTCGAAAAGATCCGCAAGGTCGCGCAGCTCTATTCGCACCTGATGGATGCGCGGGACTGGGATGCAATGGCTCAGCTTTATGCCGAAGATGCCGTCTGCGAATGGGGGCCATACGGCAGCCTCACGGGACGCGAGAACATCCGCAAGCAGCTGATCGACGCGCATCCGAACAGGCTACCTTACGATGGCATGCACATCACCACGAACCGCGTGGTTGAACTGACCAATCCAGACAGTGCCATAAGCCGCAATTACCTGACCGACATGTGGCCTTCCGAGGAAATCGGCCCGATCAGCCACCCGGGCTATCCCGCAAACCCTATCGTCCTTTATGCGATTTACGAAAACGAATACCGCAAGATCGATGCTGACTGGAAGATTTCCCGCTCGCAGATCCAGTTCGTCTGGCCTGCCCGCATCACGTCGGAAGGCTTCCCGCGCACTATTCGCTGAGCCCGGCCCGGCGCGATCGGGTCAATCCTCGTCCTCATCCAGCGACACGCGCTTTTCTGGCAAGGGAACACCACGGGGAGCAGCCGGACTCCCCTATACGTGTGGGTTCAATCTGAAACTCATCCACAGGGCGCGCCCTGAAATTTGCCTCAAAACGTCGGATATTGTCTGATGGCACAATGACTGACAGCCCACAGCAAGCTCTGCAGCACGTCCTTGGCGAAATTTCCTCCTTCGTCTGGGGGCCTGCGATGCTGGTGCTGATCCTAGGCACCGGACTGTTCCTCACCGCGATGCTGCGCTTCATGCCGGTCAGGCGGATCGGCACCGCCTTCCGGCTGCTGTTCCGGGGACGGCACGCGGGCGCGGAGCCGGGCGATATCACTCCGTTCCAGACGCTGATGACCGCGCTGGCTGCGACCATCGGCACCGGCAATATCGCCGGCGTCGCCACCGCGATCGCGCTGGGCGGACCGGGCGCGGTGTTCTGGATGTGGATGACCGCCCTGGTCGGAATGGCGACGAAATACGCCGAAGCCGTGCTCGCGGTGCGCTTCCGCGAGGTCGACAGCGAAGGCCGCCATGTCGGCGGTCCGATGTACTACATCCGCAACGGGCTCGGCGAGAAATGGGCATGGCTGGCCGTGCTGTTCGCGGTGTTCGCGGCACTCGCGGGCTTCGGCATCGGCAACATGGTGCAGTCCAATTCCGTGACGGCCGCCGTCACCTCGGAATTCGGCGTGCCCAACTGGTCGGTCGGCGCGGTGCTTGCCGGGCTGGTGTTTCTCGTCATCATCGGCGGGGTCAAGCGGATCGGCGGCGTTGCCGAGTATCTCGTGCCGTTCATGGCGGTAACCTATGTGCTGGGCGGGCTCGCTCTGGTCGCGTGGAACTACCAGGACATCCCCGAGGGCCTCGCCTTCATCGTCAAGAGCGCGTTCTCGCCGACGGCGGCGACCGGAGGCTTTGCCGGCGCCGCGGTCTGGGCGGGCATCCGATTTGGCGTGGCGCGGGGCGTGTTCTCCAACGAGGCGGGCCTGGGCTCGGCGGCGATCGCCCATGCGGCGGCCAAGACCAACGATCCCGTCCGCCAAGGCATGATCGCGATGCTCGGCACCTTCATCGACACCATTGTCGTGTGCACCATCACCGCGCTGGTAATCGTTACCGTGCATGTTCCGGTAGAGACCGCCGACGGCTCCACCCAGATGCTGGCGGCCTGGGCCTCGGGCAAGACCGGGGCTGAACTGACCGCGCTCGCCTTCGGTTCCGGCCTGCCGGGCATCGGCAACTGGATTGTCACGGCGGGCCTGGTGCTGTTCGCCTTCACCACCATGCTGAGCTGGAGCTATTACGGAGAGCGGTCCGCGGAATTCCTGTTCGGCGTGAAGATCATCCTGCCCTACCGCCTGCTGTGGGTCGTCTTCGTGTTCGTGGGCTCGGTGCTGGAACTGAAGCTGGTCTGGACGATCACCGACATCCTCAACGCGCTGATGGCGATCCCCAACCTGATCGCGCTGCTGCTGCTGTCGGGCACGGTGATCGCGCTGACCCGTCAATCGGCGGCCGCGCGAGAGGGAAGGCTCGCGCCGGAGGGCTAGAGGTTCAGACCGCAATCAACTCATCCCACTCCTCTTCAGGGGAGGGGGGAATGTTTTAGGTCGGACCCTTGCCGCCGAGCTTGGTATGGTCCCAGCTCATCACCTTTTCGGGCGTCACCGCGACGACGATGCGTTTTTTCGCCATCTGCGCGGCGGTCGCATCCAGCTGTTCCTCGGTCTGCCCCTTGAAGTGGACGTCAACCAGAAACCGCATGTCTTCCGTCAGCCGCGGATTCTCGTCGATCACTTCGGCAGTGCCGTTGATCGAGACGCCGCGCAGCTTGTCGTAGGTGTGGCCGTCCTCCGCCAGCACGGCGATGCGGTTGTCGCGCCTGAGGTTCAGCACCTTCTGCGACTTGCCGTAGGTTTCGAACAGGATCTTGCCGTCCCTTATGCCGAACCACACGGTGGTGAGGTGTGGCGCGCCGTCCTTGCCGAGGGTCGCCACCTGCAGGCTGTGTGCATTCTCGAGGAAGTCCCGGACTTCCTCGTCCGTCATTCTCACCAGATCGCGTTGCTTGCCCATGTCAGGAAATCTCTCTCAGGAAATTGAGGCTGTCCCCGTCCCTGTCCTTGCGCATCGAGACGAGGTCAAGCTTGAATTCGATATCCTCCATCGGCGTCTGCACCT
>CAYPFE010000084.1:0-9738 GCA_964409895.1 uncultured Novosphingobium sp. | reverse complement strand
TGCTGGACATGCACGGCCAGGCCGAGCAGCGTCTGCCGCTCACGCAGCGGCTGCAAAGGCCTTAAGGAGCGGTCGGCTTTCCCGTGGTGAAGCGTGAAAGCACATCCGGGATCATGTTCCAGATAAGCCGTTCGGCGCCTTCATGGCGGCCCGTGGCGATCCAGATCGCGCAAGTGAACAGCACATAAAGTCCCGCTCCGATCACGACATCGACGGCAAGCGACGCGAACGTAGATAGTCCGGTGGGTGGGAATGCCAGCAGTACCAGCCACATCAGGGTTGCGGCCAGGAATGGACGGACGACGGCTATTGCAAGGACCAGCGGGTTGGTAGCCGCCTCGCGGCTGAGAACGAAGATGCCAGAAGCCAGGACGGCCCCTGCAACAAACAGGACCGTCAGGGCCAATCCGTATACCCCACCACCCGCCAGTGCGATGGTTGCGGTAGTCGCCACCATCAGTCCGGCCCCCGCCAGTGCCATGAGCGCCGCCTTGCGAGCGTTTCCAGCAGCCTGGAGAGTGGAGATAATGAGGTTGTAGACCGCGTAAATCGCGCAAGCGGGTGCAATTATTGCAAGCAGGCTAGCGGCCCCGGCCCACTGTGGTCCCAACAGGACTGCGGCTGCGTCCTCGGCTGTGGCAGTCAGCCCCAGGCCAAGCGGTGCCGCTATCAGCGCATATGATCCGAGCATGGGAGCAAGCCGTTGCGGATCCGCGCTCAGTGGACGGCCTGTCTGTGCGGTTGTCACAAAGGTAACCCGGTTGAGTGCGGTCGCGATTTCCTCCGTGAAGATCGATGAGAGATCCTTCGAAACCGAATAGAATCCCAAAACCCGCATCGACGTTATCCGGCCAATGAGGATTCTCTCAAACTGCTTCTGAATCGTGTGGGCGGCGGATGCGAGGAACATCCACCAGGAAACTCCGAGCAACTCCCGGCGCTTTTCAAGCGAGAAGCGCGGCCGGAAAGGGTGAAACAAATAGGTCGCGATCGCATAGATTAGCGAATGCACGACCGCGCCGATAACGAGCGCCCAATAGTCCCGTAAAATCAGCGCGGCCGAAACTGTCGTGGCGAATGTCGACAGCCTGATGCAAAGTCGCATGCGCAGGTCTCTACCGAGTTCCAGGTGGCGGTCGAAGTCAACTACACCGATGTTCGCAAAACCGTCGATAACGAAGCTGCTCGCGAGAATGGCAATGATCAGGGTGAGTTCCGGTCTGTCATAGAACCATGCGGCAAGCGGGCCCAAGGCGACCAGCACGACGGCTAGCGCGACGAGGACGAGCAGCTGGATTGTCCATGCCGTGTCGTAGTGTCCACGTTCCGGCGCGGGAATCCTGAGCAGGGCCTGCCTGAGGCCCAGAGCGGAAAAAATGTTGACCAGGCTGAGAACCGACATCGCCAGTGCGAAGATGCCGAAATCCCCCGGGGTAAGCACTCTTGCTAGAACCAGAACGGATATCAGGCCAATGAGCCGCATCGACCACGCGATCGCCACCGCAATCGCGGCGCTACGGAAGACCCGTGAGTCCAGCGGCTCCCTGCCACCGTGTGTCGTGCTTGTCTCAACAGTCATCGAGCCAAGTCCTTACACGACAGGCATTGTCAAACTGCAAACAGCGGTCTGAGGCGTATGGAAAACTGCAGCTCCTAGCTGGTCATCGATTTCAGTCTGCGAATGATCCGCCAGCCATAGGCTTTGGCAAGATTCTGCCGCGGCCAGCGTCCCGGTGCGTGCGGGCGCATTCCGATCTGCCTCATCATCCCGTTGAAGCACCTCGCGTCGGATTCCGCATGGCTCCATTTCGAGCGCCAGGTGATTGAAATAGAAATCGAAGTTTCAGAGCCGGTCCGGACATAGTGAGGCGCCATCACCGGAACATATACGGCGTCTCCGGGGCCGAGTTCGAAATCCATGCCTCCTGCCGACATGTCCGGCTGCCAAGGCAGTTCCGGGCGTCCGCCGGCGTGATAGGTTTCGTGCAATTCGTCGGATGCGAAATCGGGGTCGCCTGCCGGAAAGACCGTCATTACTTTGGATCCGCGAATCTGCAGCAAGATATTGTGTTCGGGATCGAAGTGATAGGGCGTCACGCCGCCTGCGGACGTAATGAAGATAAAGCTCTGCAGATTGATCAAGGGCCCCGTCTTTCCTTCAATTTCGTCGCTAAGTTCGTCCAGAAGCTCAGCCAGGAGCTCCGCGTATTCCGGATCCTGTTCGACGTTACGGAGCCCAACCCAGCGTCCCTCGTTCTTGATGTTCCTGATCGTTTCGCCAATCCGGTCACGCGTCTGCTCCGGGACTGCATCGACGCCTATCGGCTGATCGCCGCTGTTGCACTCTATGGAGTGCAACGGAAGCGATTCGGCCAGTTGCGCCAGGCTTTCCAGTTCCAACAGAGGGTGGCTTTCCAGCCCATGTGTCAACGCGTGGGGCATCTCCGGATAGCAGTTTGCGAAGCGGAAACGGGTTTGGTCTTGGAAAGCGTTCATGCCTGCGGCTCCGTGCTTGAGATGGTTGTTTCCAGTCGATTGAGCGGTTCAAATGCCGCGCGGCGCAGCATCCCGCCAATGGCAATCGAGAGACTGCCGATCGCTTTGCGCTCGCTCCAGATCTGGTTCATCACGCTGTGATCGGGTGCCGCGCAGCTGTCGCACCAGCGGATGTCGGTGCGATCGAGTGAGTTAAGATACTTACGTTCGAGCAGGAAACCCGGAGAGTACCGGGAATAGCGCTCGTCGAACGCAGTCTTGAAGCCGAACGAACCCGGTGGTGTCGCAAATGTCGACAGCATCGCTATCGGCTTGCCATCGAGCAGAAGCGAAAGACGAATCAGCTTGCCCCGTTCAGCAGCGCCTTGCAGGCACGCTTCATACAGTCGTCGTGTCGACGGGTCACAGGCGAGCGCCGAACCGGCATCTCCCTTCCAGCCCGACGCCTCCAATTCCAGGAAATTCGCGGCCCAGTCAGAAACGCCGCGATCGTCGGTTGACCACTCGAACCGGACATCGCCCAATTCCGCCAACTTTCGGAAGCGGCGATTCAAGTCCTTTCGCTTTCGCGAGGAAAGTGATGCTTGCAGGTAACTTGCAGGATCGAGGTCGGAATCAAGCAGGGCGCGCTCTTCGGATTTGACCAGCGACGATGTCCTGCCGTCGCCATCCAGGATGCTTGCGAGGGTGGAGTAGAGAGGGCCTTCCAGGGCCAGATCGCGTAGATGCAAGAATAATGCGGTGCCAGGGCTATTGTCTGCCCAATCGAGCAAGGCCTGCCAGAACCTCGCTTCTTCTCCCATTGCGACGAGGGGAGAACCCATGAAGCAATTGGGGTGGAACCAGTTCGAAATGTGCGGGACGGGACGATTGTAGTAGTCGAGTTGGCGCACCACCGGCATCAGCCCCAGGAGTTCTCCATCCTCTTCCAGCAAAAGCATGGAAACCGACGGGCCGGTGTCATGCGTTTCGAGGGCTGGCAGCAGGAACCAGCTTTCGAAAAACGGGTTGGGTTCAACCGCGTTGACGGCAAGTGCATCCCACTTCCCGACATCGACCTTCGCCTCTTCTCACGGCAAGCATATCAGTTGTGCAGGGCGACGGGCTTGGGCCTTCGACTCGAAATTGCTGAAATAGGCGTTATCGATTCTTGCGCGTTCCGCCACGCGAATGTTCCCCCGAGATCCGTTCGAACTCGCTTGCTGGGAATGACCGCTAACAAAGAAAAATGGCCAATTTCTTAAGGAAAATTGGTAACCCTGCCGGGTCGAAGCCTTGGTTGGGTATCAAATTCCACCTATCTTCACCAACGCTCCGCCCTGCGCGTCTGACTCGCGGATTGCGTCCATCACCTGCATATTCGCGACGCCATCCGCAAAGCTCGCGGGCGGGACGGGCGAGGGGGAGGACTTTCCTTCCATCGCCGCACGCAGCGACTTTGCCAATTCGGTGTAGGGGGCGATCTCGACTTCCGCCATGAACCTCCAGTCCATCCGCTCCAATCGGGGGTCGCCGGTAAGCGGGGGCGGTTCGGGCAGCATCAGGTCTTTGGGGACCGGCAGATCACGCTCGCCGTTGCGGTCGGCGAAGTGGACGCCGTTCCAGTCCATCCAGATCGTGCCTTCAGTGCCGGCGACGCGGTTCATCTCGGTGATCTGGCCATGCGCGCCTGAGGTCTGCTGGAGAATGCCCTCGACGCCGTTCTTCAGCCGGAAATGAACCGAGAAGCTGTCATCCACGGGGCCGCGCTGCATCGTCACGGCACCGAGAGAGCCGCTGACGCAGTCGAACTCGCCGAGCCACGCGCGCGTCTGGTCGACGACATGCGAGCCGGAAGCACCGAGCCAGCCGCCGCCCTGCTCGGGGTCGAACCACCAGTCCGGGAAGTCCTCGGCAAAATCGGTGAGAAAGCTCGAATATTGCAGGATCGTTGCGTGGCGTGGCTCGCCGATCATGCCTTCGGCGATGGCGCGGGCGACGGTCGCGCGTTGCGGTACGTAGCGGAACTCGTTGCCGATCATATGGACCTTGCCTGCCTTTTCGGCCGCCGTAAGCATGGTGCGCGCCTCTGCTGCATCTTTCGCGAAAGGCTTCTCGCACAGCACATGGCATCCCGCCTCGAGCGCTGCGATCGATAGCTCGGCATGAGTATAAGGCGGGGTCGAGATCGCGACGAGGTCGGCGCCGGTGTCGGCGATGGCCTGGACCATGTCGGTATAGGCACCCGGAACGCCATTGAATTCCGCGCGCTCCTGCGTTCGTCCTGCATCCGCGCCGACCAGTGCCACGACGTCGAAGCCTGCGCCTCTCAGCGCGGGGACCTGGATTCGGCAACCGAACCCGGTTCCGACAACCACCGCGCGCGGTGCGCTTGCATCGCTCATATCACCTCTCCTTGCCGGCGACTCGCGCGCCATGGCTGCAGGTTAGTTGACTGGCTGTGCAATGAAAGCCGGTGTATTCCGATTGGTCTTGCATCACAGGGGCGCGAAGTGCTCCATTACGGGCAGAAAACGGGAGAGCGCCGATGGAGCTGGGAGTCTGCTGCAACTTCGTCTGGTCGGGACCGCCGATCATGGACCTCGCGAGGGCGATCGAGGACGCGGGCTTTGAATCGATGTGGATGGGCGAGCACCCGATCATCCCGGTCTCGGCCGCCGATGCGGTGCGTTATGGCGTGCCGCTGCCGCCCAATTACCGCCACATGCCCGATCCCTTCACTTCGATTGCGGCAGCTGCGGCTGTGACGAACCGGATTAAGTTTGGCACCAATGTCTGCATCGTCCCCCAGCACGATCCGATCACGCTGGCCAAGACCATTGCCACCGTTGACCAGATTTCGAAGGGGCGGCTGATCTTCGGTTTCGGCACCGGCTGGATCGAAGATGAGGCACCGGTGTTCGGCTATCCGTTCAACAAGCGGCTCGGCATCACGCTCGACTACATGCGCGCGATGCGGGCGTTATGGACCGAGGAGCCTGCGAGTTACGAGGGCGAATATGTCTCTTTCCCGCCGCTCCACTGCAATCCCAAGTGCTATACCAAGCCGCATGTGCCGCTGCTGGTCGGATCGGGCAACGACAAGACCGACAACACCGCCATACTGCGCCGCGTCGCACGCATCGGTGATGGCTGGCAGCCGAGCTTCCTCAGCCCGGCGCAAATGACCGAGCAACTTGCGACGCTGCGCGGGTTCTGCGACGAAGAAGGGCGCGATTACGACGATCTCGATATTTCGCTGATTGTGCCTGCCATCAGCTTCGGCGTTGGCCCGCTGCCGCCCTGGGGTGCGAATGCGTACGACGATCTCGAACCGGTCAACGCACAGGAACTGCTCGCGGAATACCGCGAAGCGGGCGTCGGGCGCATCCTTATCGGCCTGCCCGATGTTGAGGATGACAGCGCGTTTGGCCTGATCGAGGAAGTCGCGGCCGGGATGGGCGTTTCCTGAACATGGCGAGCGGCTTCGACAAGGTCGGTTTCGATGGCAAGGTGCTCACGATCACCGGAGGCACCGGCGGTATCGGCAGCGAGACGGCCAGGCTGTGCGCCGCACGTGGAGCGAAAGTGGTTATCGTCGATATCGACGAAGTGAAAGGCGCGCAGCTCGTTTCGGACATCCGGGCTGACGGCGGAACGGCGGAATTCATTCGCTGCGATGTCGGCAGCGACGATGATGTTCGGGCCATGGTGGCCTTTGCTGTCTCCACATTCGGCCGCCTCGATGCCGCCTTCAACAATGCCGGGATCAACACCGGCAACAAGTTGCTGGTCGACCTGCCGCTGGAGCAATGGAACCGCGGGCTGGCGATCAACCTCACCAGCGTGTTCCTGTGCATGAAGCACCAGATTCCGGTGATGCTGGAACAGGGTGGCGGTGCGATCCTCAACACCTCGTCGACTTCGGGTGTGGTCGGCAATGCGATGTCGCCCGATTACGTCGCTGCCAAGCACGGTGTCGTCGGCATCACCCGCGCAGCAGCGATCGAGGTCAGCGGGCGGGGAGTCCGGGTTAACGCGCTGATACCAGGCGGTACCGAAACACCGATCCTTACCAACGCGCTGGGGCAGAATCCCAGCCTGAAGAAGGTGATCGAATCGGGTCATCCGATTGGCCGGATCGGGCAGCCCGGCGAACTGGCCGAGGCGGCGGCGTGGTTGCTCTCGGACGCTGCGTCATTCGTGACCGGCGCCTGCATTGCTGTCGATGGCGGGCTTACGGCGCAGTGACGCCCTCGGGCAGCACCAGCACTTCGAGCGCCTGCTCGGGGTCGAGATAACGCTGAGCCAGTTCCCGCAGAGTTTCCCCGGTCATTGCCAGCAGGCGCTCCTGTGCTCTCAGTACACGATCGATCCTGTCGGCCTGAGTCTGCGCCCGGTCGACCAGCGAAAGCCAGCCGCGGTTCGACTTCAGCAGGTTCTCGAAGTCTTCCAGCATCGGCTGGCGCGCCCGCTGCAGCACGTCGTCCGGCACGGGTACGTTTCGAAGCTCGTTCAGCATAGTGCGGATTGCCGCAAGAGAGACGGGCACGTCGGCGGCATCGAGCGAAGCGGAGATCGCGAAAGTACCGTATCCCGTCCATGCACGGGATAGCCTGCTTGAAGCTCCGGGCGAATAGGCCTTGCCCAGCGCCTCGCGCAGCGTGTCGGTCAGCTCAATACGAACCGCGCGTTCGAGCAGCTCCAGCGCAAGCGTTTCCTCCGCATCGCCATCGTCGCGCGTCGGCCATGATAGCTGCAGGAGGGCCTGGTCTGCCTGGCCCTCGTGCCTGACGATTCGCCGGCTGCGGTCGCTGGTGAATGTTCGCGGTGGCTGGCCGCTGTAGTCGGCAAATGTGCTCTCGCGTGGCGGCAGTGCACCAAAGGTCCGCGCCACAAGGGCGATGGCCTCATTCTCATCGAAGTCGCCGACGATGCCTATTTCGATTGAACCTCGCGCCATCCGGTCCGATATCGCCTGCTTGAGGCTGTCGAATGTCAGCTTGCGGTATTCGGCGATATCGAGGAGCGAGAAGCGCGGGTCGTTGTCAGAGATGATCCCGCCCAGCGCACTGTTGAGCGCGATGCCCGGGGTAGCGCGCATCTGCTTGAAAAAATTGTTGATCTGGTGGCGGTATTTCGTCAGCCCCTCGGTACGGTAGCCGGGGTCCGTCAGGAAGGCCGCGAGAAGCTGTAGTTGCACTTCGAGGTCGCGGGGCGTGGTCAGGGCAGAGGCTGCAAATGTGTCGTCGGCGGCCGTGAAGTTCGCCTGCACCGTCTTTCCGGCCAGGATCGTGTAGAGTTCGTCCTCGCTGTGTGCGCCCAGGCCTCCATCGTCGAGATAGGGGATCAGGTCGGTCGCCAGAGGTTGATCAAGCGTGTCGAGCATCTTTCCGCCGTCGATGCTGAGCTTGATGGTGATCCGGTCCTTTTCGAGGTCGGTGCGTTTGAGATTCAGCATCACGCCGTTGGCGAAACGGACCATGCGGATGCCGAGCGGGCCAGCGATCGAATTGCTCGTGACTTCGCCCGGCTCGCCAAAGTCCTCATAGGCAAAGTCCGTTGGCTGTTCATTCGTCGCGCGCTTCAGCGGTTTGCGCATCGCCTGGCCCCATGCAGCACGCACCGCCTTTTCTCCGCCCTTGGGAGTGATCCTGCCGCGAAATCGGATGAGGGGATCGTCTAGGGCAATTACTTCGCGCTTGAGTGCAGCTAACGCCCGCTTGGCATCGATCTGCTGAGCGAAAGCCTCGAAGCGGGCCAACGCTCCGGCAGGCTCGGAAGGCACAATATCATCGTCGATCAAGTCGAAGACCGCCCGGGTCAGCGCAGCATTGCTGCGCGTATCGGCGGACGCTGCGCTATCTTCCAGCGCGGTACGGATGTTGGCGATCTGTTCGGCCACCTCCGCATCGGTGAAACCGAATTCGAACGCCCGGCGATATTCGAGTGCGGCGGCTTCGAGTCCCCTGCGCCATTTGCCGTCCGCAGTATCGACGATCAGCCGGGTGGACCGCCCATCCCTGAATATCGTTCCCGTGCCAAAGCCGGCACTGCGGAAAGGCGGATTGGCCTGTCGGGAAAGGCGCTGCAGGCGGCGGTTGACGATTCCGTAGCCGATTTGCCGCAGCAGGTTTTCCTGCCGCTGGGCAATGGTATCAGGCTCGTCGAGCCATGGTCCGTGGCGGCTAACCATCGTGCGTTCGGATAGTGCCGGGTCGCGATAGATTTCGGTACGTCCGCCATCACTGAAGTTAACCGGACCGCCGCTGGGTTGCGGATCGGCAAGGCGGCCTTGCCAGCTGGCGAACACATCGGTGATCTTTGCCTCAAGCATATCCGCGTTGAAATCGCCGATCACCATGATCACGGTATGCTCTGGTCGATATTCACGGCTCCAGAAGGTCTTGAGCGCCTCGGCAGTCGCGCCTTGCAGAAGGTCCTTGTCGCCAATCGGCAAACGGCGCGGATAGCGCGCGTCCGGGTGCAGGAACTCGGTTTCGGCAAGGGCATTCTGCATCTGAAAATTGTTGCGGTCCCGCAATTCGGCGAGCACGACACCGCGTTCCCGTTCTACCGCTTCTGGCGCGAACGTGAGCTCGCTAGCGGTCTCGCGCATCAACATCAGCGCGACGTCCAGCAGTGCGGGATCGTTCTTCGGCAAGTCGAGCTTGTAGATGGTGGCATCGAAGCTGGTGGACGCATTGGTGTCGGCCCCGAAGGCCAGCCCATTGCGTTCGAGCAGCTTGACCATTTCGCCTTCGGGCACGTTGGTCGAACCGTTGAACGCCATGTGTTCGACGAAATGGGCAAAGCCCAATTCGCTATCTTCCTCGTCCAGCGAGCCGGTGCGGATCGCCATGCGAACGACTGCGGTGCCCGGCGGGGTGCCGTTCTGGCGCACGGCATAGCGCATGCCATTAGCAAGCTTCCCGAAGCGGAAGCCGGGATCAACCGGGATGTCGCTGGCCTCGAAGGCCCAGTCGACTTCAGGGTGGGGGGCTTCGGGTGCTTGGGGAACCGAAGCGATTTGCCCGGCCTGCGGCGCGCAGGCTGCGAGCAGGGCGAGCAGTAACGAAAGGGCCGGAACCCTCAGCCGCAATCTACTTCCCCCTCAGCTTCCGGTGCTTGGAGAGGTCGAACACTTCGCTCGGCTCGCCATCGTCGTGGAGCAGGCCGAGCCTGCGGGCGACTTCCTGATAGGCTTCCGAAACGCCGCCGAGATCGCGGCGGAAGCGGTCCTTGTCGAGCTTCTCGCCGGTG
>CAYPFE010000083.1:0-9746 GCA_964409895.1 uncultured Novosphingobium sp. | reverse complement strand
CAGAACGTGCAGGTGCTGAAAGGCCCGCAAGGCACGCTGTTCGGCCGCAACACCACCGGCGGTGCCATCCTGCTGGTGCCGACCAAGCCCACGGACAAGCTGGAGGGCTATGTCGAGGGATCTCTGGGCAATTACAACCTGATCCGCGTCCAGGGCGTGCTGAACGTTCCGTTGTCCGATTCCGTCCGCGTCCGCCTGGGCGTCGACCGCCAGAAGCGGGACGGCTACATGCGCAACAAGTCACCGGTCGGGCCGAAGGATTTCGCCGATTCGAACTACCTCTCGTTGCGTGCGGGCATCGTGGCCGACCTTACGCCTGATCTCGAGAATTACCTGCTAGCGCGTTACAGCCGGTCAAACACCCACGGCATGAAAATGCGGTTGTTTGAGTGCAACGACTTCCCGACCGCCGGCGCGAGGCCCCTGCCCAACGGCACACTGTAGACCGCGCGTTCGGGACGCGCACTGCAATATGCCCAGCCGGCCTGCGACCAGCTGGCGCGCCAGGACGCCCGGGGCGACGGTTTTTACGATGTCGAGAACGACGTGCCGAATCCGTTCAACCTGCTTGAGGAATGGCAGGTCAGCAACACCACCACATGGACGGCAAGTGACAATCTGACCGTCAAGAACATCATCAGCTATGGCGAATTCCGCGAACGCTTCTGGCTGAGCATCGGCGGCGAGCGGCTGCTCATTACGTCGGGTGTGCACGCCGGCAAGTCCTTCCCCGCCACAATCATCCGCAACGCGCCGGGTGAATACGGGGCGGCTCAGACGACCTTCACCGAGGAACTGCAATTCCAGGGCAACGCCGCTGACGGCAAGCTGATCTGGCAGGCGGGCGGCTATCTGGAAATCAGCAAGCCGATCGGAAATGGCAACACCACCCTTTCCGAAGGCGCCCTCGCTTGCGTCGACTCGCAGAAATTCCAGTGCGAGGCGATCGGCATCGGTGGCGCCGCGCTGGGTCTGATCAAGAACCGTGCGCAGTTCCGCAACATCGGTTTCTACGGTCAGGGGACCTATAATTTCAGCGACCAGTTCGCCATCACCGGCGGCTTGCGCTACACGATGGACCGGACCGTCGGCTACGGCGGCCGTCTTACCCTGACCTTCCCGACGCCAAACAATCCGGTAGGCTCCTGTGCCAATCCCAAGATCCGTCCGGGTGAGACCCACCTCGAGTTCGACACCTGTGTCAGCGGACCGTTCATTTCGAAGTCGAACAAGCCTACCTGGTTGATCGACCTCGAGTTCAAGCCGATTCCCGACATCCTGCTCTATGCGAAATACGCGCGCGGCTATCGCCAAGGTGCGGTCAACGCGAGCAACATCGGGCTCGAGACCTGGGATCCGGAGAGCGTCGACAACTACGAGATCGGCGCGAAGGCCAGTTTCGACAGCGGCTCGCTGCGCGGCTACTTCAACATCGCAGGGTTCTGGAACGAGCTCAAGGATCAGCAGCTCTCGGTGACCGTGATCGGCAAGCCCGGAAGTGGCATCCCCGGTGCGCGCGTGATCGTCAATGCGGGCGCTTCGCGAATCCGCGGCATCGAGGTCGACGCATCGGTGACGGCCTTCGACCGGCTGAAGCTGGATGTGGGCTATGCCTATCTCGACACAGTGCTGAAGCAATTCGTGCCCCGTCCTCTGCCCGACGACAGTCCCTTCAACCCGCCGGTGGCCGTGCCGGTAGGCGGCGACCTGCCGTTTAGCCCGAAGCATCGCTTCACCACGACTCTCACCTACACGCTGCCGCTGGGCGAGAACGTCGGCGAATTGTCGGTCGGCGGTACCTACGTGCACACCTCCACGCAGATCGCCGATCTGCAGAGCCCGTTCGGCCTGATGCCGAAAAGCGACCTGCTCAACCTCAATGTCAGCTGGAACGACGTGGCGGGCATGCCCGTCGACCTTGCCTTCTTCGTGACCAACGTCACAAAGGAGGAGTTCCCGGTCAACGTCGCTGGCAACTGGAACAGCAACGGCTTCGAGGCCATGGTCACCAATCTGCCGCGCATGTGGGGCGTGCGCATGAAGTACAGCTTCGGCAACTAGTTTCGCCGGCCGTCCCGCCAGGATGAATGACCTGGCGGGACCGGTGCTGCCTAGCCCTCTACCCCAACTCCGCAATCAGCCCCATCGTATCGTGATCCAGCATCGCCGCTGAGTATCGCGCCGTATAGGCGGTGTTGATCGCCTCTGGCTGGAACTCGGAGGCGTTGACGATGAAGATCATGTAGCCGTTCGCCAGGAAGATGCCGAACTGGCGCATCAGCTCGTCTAGCGACGGCACCTCCACGCCATGGCTCGCCAGCTCGTAGCGGTAATGGGCGACGAGGTCGCGTTCGTGGGCGCGGCGGTCGGGAACGTCGAGCGCGTTGGTGATGTGGTAGGTGATCTCCTGCATCGCCGCCGAGATATGCGGCAGCGAATCGAAGAAGCCTGGCTCGCCGTCGATGTCGATGTAGAGATTGCCGAGATGGGTGTCGCCGTGGATGAGGACCGGCGGCTGCGCCTTGACGAATCTCCCGATGGCCTTGTTGGCGCGCACCATCCAGTCGAGATCGTGGAAGCACACCGAGGCCGCCGCACCGCGGGCGCTGTCTATGTAGCCGGCCCAGACATCGGGCACGAGGATGCTTTCGAAATGCGTCGAATCGGCGGTATGCGTCGCCCATGCGAAGCGGCCGCCGGGCGCGAACTCCTCGGGCTTGTTGTAGGTCATCGCGTGGTGCCGGGCGAGTCGGGTCAGGCGCTTCGCCACCAAATCCGGGTGCTGCGGCTTTTGCGGGTGGAGGAACTCCACCCCGCGCGCGACGAGGTCTTCCATGATGACGATGCCCTGCGCCGCCTCGGCATCGAAGCCCGCGAAATAGCAGGCCGGGAAGCGCAGCGCCGTGTGCGGCAGCACGTCGGCATAGGCGTGGACCTCCTGTTTGTGCATGTAAGGCATCATCCGGCTGTGCGCCTCGAACCCGCCCTTGACGATGACGCGTTCGGGGATGCCGGCCGCCTTGCCTGCCTCGTCCACATCGAGCCGCATCCGCACCTTGGTACAGGTGCCGTTGTTGACGTCGAGAATCTCGCTGTCCTTCAGCGTAATGCCGGGGTTCCAGCTTTGAAGTGCTGCCTCCAGCCAGGGGGTGGAGAGGCCGTCCAGCTGGATCGGGAGCGGATACACCTTTGCATTGCTTGTCATGGCGTGCATCTTGCGCGCAGACGCAGGGCAAGACAAGCTGGCGCGAAACAGAGAGGATTGCAAATGAGCGAATTCGATGTCGGCACGCCGCATATCGTGCTGGAGAAGGAAGGCCCGATCATGTGGTGCCGGATCGACCGGCCCCGCAACAAGAACGCCTTTACCCCGGCGATGTATTTCGGGATCAAGCGGGCGGTGCGGATCGTCAACGAGCTTCAGGAGCCGACCGCGATGATCCTGACGGGCACCGGTGACAGCTTTTCGGCGGGCGGCGACCTTGGCGGGCGATACGAGGAAGGGGAGCAGCCCGCGCATCACGGCCTGACCTATGAAATGCTGCCCTTCATCGCCATCCGCGAGAGCATGGCGCCGGTGATTTCGGCGGTGAACGGCATCTGCCAGGGCGGCGGGCTGCTGTGCGCGATGATGAGCGACATCGCCGTTGTCAGCGAGCGCGCCACCTTCCGCGTGCCGGAACTGCTGCGCGGGATCATCGATGCGACCTATGCGGCAGTGCTGCCCGCCCATGTCGGCATGGCGCGGGCGCGCGACCTGATCCTTTCCTGCCGCAAGATCGATGCCGAGGAAGCTTATCGCATCGGCCTGGTCTCGCGCATGGTGCCGCATGAGAGCTTGCGCGAAGCGGCGGTCGAGGCGGCCTGCGAAATCCTCAGGACCGCGCCCGAAGCCCGCGCGCACAGCAAACGCATGCTCAACCACCAGTATGCGACGATCGACTACGAGACGATGTTCGCCTCGCTGATGTATGGGCAAGAGCCGCGCGAGGGCATGGCCGCCTTCATGGAAAAGCGCGAGCCGAACTGGATACCCAAGGATCTGCCGGCTTGAAGCCAATGGGGAAGAGGACGATGAAACACACCATTCTGGCGACCGGGATCGCCACCGCGGCACTGCTCGCGGCCACACCCGCCCATGCGGCCTATTCCGAACATTGCGATACCGAGACGGTGCAGGCGATGGCGCCCGAAGGGGTCACCGTCGCCTTCGCCACGCGCGAGGTCTTTGCCGACCGCGACGACGTCTACAAGGACGAGAACTGGGGCTGCCATGTCTATGGCTATGTGACGACGACCGATCCGGGCCCCAACAAGGTGCTGTTCACGCTCGCCATGCCGGACAACTACACGGGGCGGATCGTCTTCCTCGGTATCGGCGGGGCGGCCGGCAAGCTGCCGAAGATGGAGCAGCGCCTGCTTGCCAGGGGCTATGCGCTGGCAGGCACTGATGCCGGGACGGGCGCCAAGAGCATCGCCGATTTCAGCTTCATGGCCGACGAGGCCAAGCTCACCGATTTCATGTGGCGCGGCGTGAAGACGAGCGCTGCTGCAACCCAGGCGATCGCGCGGAAATATTACGGCAAGGACAAGCTCTACCGATACATCTCCGGCTGTTCGGGCGGCGGGCAGATGGGGCTCGGCAATGCGCGGCGCTTCGGCGGAGAGAGCTTCGACGGCTTCCTGGTGGGCGCAACGCCGTTTCAGAGCTCGCTCTACCTGCCCAACGTCATGCGGCTCGCCGCCCATATGCAGAACAAGCCGCAGGGCTGGATACCGCCCGAGCTGATCGACAAGGCAGGCAAGGCGATCCTCGCCGCCTATGACGAAAGCGACGGCGCGAAGGACGGGTTGATCCGCGACCAGCGCAACATCGCAAGCTTCGACGAGGATATCCTGCGCCAGGTCGGCTTCAGCGAGGACCAGGTCGAAACCTTCAACCTCATTCGCGGCACCTGGGCTGCGCCGTCCGGCGGCAACGGCGGCGATGGCGTCCATCCGGGCTTTCCCTATACCGACATCTCGGGCTGGTCGCGCTTTCTTCTGGGACGCAAGGCGCCGCCCTGGCCCGACACCGGCACCGGATCGCCCGCCGACATGCTGCAGCAGGGCGTCTCCTTCATCCACATCATGACCGACACCAAGACGCGGGCGGTATCGCCCGACACCGATTACTGGAAGGTCACGGATTTCGACGAGATGGTCAGGCTGACCTCCAACGACGGCGCGACGATGCCGTTCGACGACCCCAACGACTATTCCACCTTCGACGCCAGCGGCGCGAAGATGATCATCTGGCACGGGGTCAACGACGAATCGATGAGCTATCTCGAATCGCTCAATGGCTACGAGGTGCTGCGCGAACGCTTCGAGGGATCTGAGAACTGGCTGCGCTATGTCGCCTTCCCCGGCATGTGGCATTGCCGAGGCGGCACCGGGCCAACCGACCATGTCGAGCAGATGCTCGAAGCCATGATCGGCTGGGTCGAACGCGGCGAAGCCCCCGACAGCTTCACGGCCAACCGTTATCTCTATGAAGAGGGGCGCACGCGGAGCTTCCTGATCTGCGCCGAGCCGAAACGCGCGCACCTCAAGCAGGCCGGGCTCGACCCGGACGATGCGAACAACTGGGAATGCAGGGAGCTGTGATATGGATGTAGTCGACGCGCAGATCCACATGGGGCCGGGCGGCATCGACGAGGTGCTCGCGGCGATGAACGCGCTTGGCATCACCGGTGCACTGGTCGACGAATACTGGCTGACCAGCTTTGACAACAGGCCGCATTACGCCCTGCCGGATGGCGCTCAACGCCCGGTCGGCCCCACCGCCGAGCTGGCAGCACTGATGCATCCGGACCGGTTCGCTTTCCTGCTCAGGATAGGCAGGCTCGATCCCGATTACGAAGCGGTAATCCGCCATGTCCGCGATGCGCCTGGCGGCAGGGCATTGCGGATCGATCCTGGTTTGAGCCCGGCCGAAGTCGGGCAATTCGCAGACGGCGGTTACGACCACATTTTCAGGGCCGCCGCCGACGCCGGCCTGCCGCTGTTCGTCTTCGGGCCCGACAGCCCGGACGCCTTTGCCCGCGCCGCGCGCGCCTTCCCCGATCTCAGGATCGCCGCCGACCACTGCGGCCTCTACTCGAACTCGATGCGCACCGGCTTCGCCCAGCGCGAGCCGCTGGACGAGCAGGGACAGCTCGCCCTGTTCGATCGGATCCTGGCGCTTTCGGAATTCCCCAATGTCGCGCTCAAATGGGGGCACGCGTCTTCGATGTTCGATCTGCCCGCATGGCCTGGCGACGCGCTATCGCCGATCCTTTGCAAGGCAGTTTCGGCGTTTGGCGCGGAGCGGGTGCTCTGGGCGAGCGACTATTCGGTGAACCAGCGGGGCGAGAGCTGGGCCGACCTGCTTTATGGCGTCAGGGGCGATCCAGGGCTGAGCGAGGCGGACAAGGCAAAGGTTCTGGGCGGCTCGCTCAGAGCATGGATCGGCTGGCCCGCCTGAGCGATATTGTCCCAGATCAACGCGAAGCGTCCGGTTTCGATTGATTTCGGCGCCAATCGCTGAAATTAGGGGCCATTGCGAAAAGAAGCAGGAGCTTACGCCATGAAAATGGAAGATATGGTGATCGTCAGCGTCGACGATCACATCACCGAACCCCCCACCGTCTTCGACAACCAGCTGTCCGGCGAGGCTTACGCCACCGCCCCCAAGCTCAAGGTCGCGCCCAAGGACGGCGCCAATTACTGGGAATACCAGGGCAAGCGCATGCGCAACGTCGCGCTCAATTCGGTCACTGGCCGGGTGCGAGAGGAATACGGCTTCGAGCCCACTCACCTCGACCAGCTGCGCAAGGGCTGCTGGGACGTCGACGCGCGCATCGGCGACATGAACATCAACGGCTGCGCCGCCAGCCTCAACTTCCCCTCGGTCGCTGGCATCGATGGGGGCATGTTCATCAAGGCCGAAGACAAGAAAATGGCGCTCACTCACATGCGCGCCTACAACGACTGGCACGTCGACGAATGGTGCGGCGCCTATCCGGGCCGTTTCATTCCGCTCGGCGTCCTGCCGCTGTGGGACATGGACGAGACCGCCAAGGAGGTCCGCCGGCTTGCCGACAAGGGCTGCTTCGCCGTCACCATGAGTGAGAATCCGACCGTGGGCGGCATGCCCGGCATCCACACCGGCTATTACGAGCCGCTGTTCAAGGCCGTTACCGAAACCGAAACCGCGATCTGCCTGCACATCGGCACCGGCAACACCTCGCCGCATTGCTCGCCCGAATCGCCGGTCGAGGCGAACATCACCACCATGCCGATGGCGGTCGCCTTCGGCGCTGCGGACTGGATCAATCTCGAGGCGCTCAATCGCTATCCGACGATGAAGGTCTGCTTCTCGGAAAGCGGCATTGGCTGGATTCCCTATCTGCTCGAACGCGCCGATTACAGCCACGAGCAGCACCACGTGTGGACCCATTCGAAGCAGTATCTCTCAGCCGACAAGCCGAGCGACGTATGGAGGCGGCAGTTCTACAGCTGCTTCATCGACGATGCCTATGGCCTCAGAAACCTCGACCTGATCGGCGAGGATACGGTGATGTTCGAAATCGACTATCCGCATTCCGATGCGCAATGGCCGAACGCGCCCGAGTTCCTGTGGAAGTCGGCGCAGTATCTGACCGACAGCCAGATCGACAAGATCACCCACCTGAACGCGATGAAGTGCTACAACTTCCCGATGTTCGACATGATCCCCAAGGAGGAACTCACTGTCGGCGCGCTCCGCGCCAAGGCGAAGGACGTCGATACCACGCTGATTTCCAGCGGCGGCGCGGCCCCGCTGGCCTCCGGCGAAAAGCCGCGCCCGGTCGTGTCGAAGGATATCGTCGAGATGTACACCAAGCACGCCCAGGCGGCCTACGAAGAAGCCTGACGGCGCAAGCTTGCGACAATTGGAAAAAGGCGGTCCGGCAGTGATGCCGGACCGCCTTTTTCTTGTGAGTGACCGGGGGGCTGCGCCGCATTTCGGGGACACCCAATAGGATGTCCCCGAATTGCTGAGGTCTCAGGGCCTAGCCTTCACCCCAGCCCGAACACCCTGACCGCGTTGCCCGCCAGCACCTTGTCCTTAGCCACTGGGTCCAGCCCCTTGGTGAGGTCGGCGATGGTGTCCTGCGTATCGGGCCACAGGCAGAAGCTGTGGGGGTAGTCGGTCGAGAACATCGCGGTGTCGGCGAGGTAGGGTTCGCTCTCGATCAGGCTGAACCCCAGCCTGTCGTCGAGCACGGTGACGAAGATGTTCTTGCCGATGGTCTCTGACGGCACATGGTTGAACGGGAATTGTGCCCAGCTCCTGTGAGTCGCCCAGCTGTCGTCCATCGTCTGCTTCCAGAACGGGACCCAGCCGAAATTGACCTCGGCGTCGACGATCATCAGCTCCGGGTGGCGCTCGAAGATGCCGGAAAAGATCATCATCGTCAGCGGCTCCACGCCCGCGAAGAAGCGGATCACCGTGCCGGCGACGTTGATGCCGGGGATGTTGTACTGGAAGGCGCCGCGCCCGGCCGGATCATTACCGCCGGACGTGCGGTGGAAGCACAGCGGGATCCTGGCCTCGGCCGCCGCCGCCCACAGCGGATCGTAGACCGGGTCGACATAGGACGCGTCGGGGAAGACGGGGATGTGCATGCCCTTGGCGCCGATCTTCGCGCAGCGGGTGAACTCCTTCATCAGCACGTCGATGCCGTGGTTGACCGGCAGGCACGGCAGGCCGATCAGCCGGTTGGGATCGGGCGCGCAAAACTCCTCCACCATCCAGGTGTTGAAGGTGTCCATCATGGCAAGCGCGAAGGGCGAATCCTTCATCGACCAGGCCGACATGGTGATGGTCGGGAACAGCAGGGCTGCATCGATTGCGCCCTTGTCCATGTCGGCAAGGTGGGCGGCACCGTCGTAATTGCCGGGGAAGATGTCCTCCCACTTGTAGCCGTATGACTGCGCGGCACGGCCCGCGGTCGCCTCCAGGCCCATCGAGCGTTCCGGCGGCTTGCCGAAGAAAGACCAGCCGTCGCCGCCGTCCGCCGCGCGTTCGACGCGTGGGGCGTCGTCGCGGAATTCCTTCGGCATGCGCTCGACGAAGATGTTGCGTTCCTCGATGATGTGATCGTCGGCGGAAATGACCTTGTATTCCATGGTATCCTCTCTCCTCGTTCCGGCTATTGCTCCGTGGTATCGCTCCCGCAGGCGCCGCGTTTCCAGAAGGATTGTGCGCCCATCGCTTCAAGTATCATAGCATCCTTGTCGACCGTGACAGGCAGGAAATCGAACATCGCCAGTGCCGGTTTGATTTTCAGGATGCCGTCCTTGACTTCGAATGTGCCGGGCTTGTCGACTTCGGTGGAGGAATTGTTCTGGTATTTGAGTGTCCCATCCGCCGCGAAGACATAGGTGATGTTCTCTAGGCTCACTTCGCCACCTGCCTCGTAGCGCAGGTAACACCATTCACCCGCCAGATACTCGGGCGTAATCGGCGACGCTGCCGCTGCGGTTTCCGGCGCAGCCGCGGCAGGATCCTGCAACGGCGAATCGCCCTCGCCCGAACAACCCGCCATCGACAGAATGGCAAGGGTGAGAACAGCATGGTGCAAGCGCAATGACGTGATTCCTTTTCCCGTTGGATGGCCAACCTAGGCTCAGGACTCATTGATCACAACCAGTAGCAGACGGTTGCGGCGATGGAG
>CAYPFE010000082.1:0-9775 GCA_964409895.1 uncultured Novosphingobium sp. | reverse complement strand
GCGATCGGCAAGGCGCTCAAGGGGCGGCGCGACAAGATTTATCTGACGAGCAAGACCAAAGCCGGGGCTTCGGAATCGCGAAGCGAAATCATGACGTCGCTTGAAGACAGCCTGCGCCGCCTGCAAACGGATTACGTTGACATCTATTTCAATCATTCCGTGAACGATCTGGATCGCCTGCGTAACGACGAATGGCTGGAGTTCCAGCGGGCTTTTGATGATGGCGTGTTCGATTCCGACCTGGAGGAGTTCATTGCTGTCAAGCAAGAGACTGCGGCTGCTGGCTCTAAGTTCGCTCCCCCGCCGGCGCGCAAGCCCACGCGGGGCGAGTTCACCGAGCCTGCACCGATTCCGTTTGCCAATGCCACGGAAGCGGCCAGGAAGGTTTCGCTGTCGTCCGACGAGGCTGGTGTGGAGTCTGCCCTCCACATGGATCAGACGACCAACCGGATGCGCTTGCCCTCACTTAGCGATTACGAAGATCTCCGCAGGGACATGGGCCTACCGGGTAGGGGCATGTTCTACGCCTCTATGGGACTGGAAACCTACACAAACTTCTGGTCGATTGCGACGTTGTTCGGGTGGCGATTCTCCATTCGCAACGCCATCGAAGAATGGGGAATGTGGTTCCTGACCGCTGGCAAGGTCAGCGATTTAGCCAAGGGGCGCATGACATCTACGGCGCGTCGTCGAGCCAGCCGCGAACTGTATGTCAAGCAGACTGCCGATGGCGAGTTCAAGGTTGTATGGAAGCCGCAACAGGGTCTTATTGGGCGAAGCGTTGAGAAGGCTCGCCGGAAGGCCGGTGGCGACAAGACCATTGGGGCGTGGCAGGACGAATGGAGTGAGGCTCGGGGATTCCCCGGCTTCTTTATGCGGAACATCATCATTCCGACGTTGGCTCCGCGTACCAGCCAAAAGACTCTGGATGACGCATTGGTGCGCTACGCGGCGGGAGATCCCGAACCGTGGCGCAGGATCGTCATGGAGGGTCTGATCGGTTCACGCCTCGGTGGTCGCTCGATGGGTTCCCTAGGCTTGATGGACGAGAACGATCTGGCCATTGTTGACATGGCCCTGGGTTCGACCCACGCCATGCACCTTCTGGATGACGTTGCCCAAAGTGCTGTGTATCTCAATAGCGCACGGACACCAGCCGGTCTACGCGCTGGTAGGGCTGCGCTGGACGAGATTGACTCCATGCCTCCAGGCGTTATGCCCGGACAGATCAACCAGGAAGCCGCGTACCAGGCCCTCAACAACGCGGTCAAGAAACTCAATGGCAATAAGACCCTACGAAAGGTCAGCGGCCATCACCGCGTCAGCGCGCAGAGCAAGGCAGCCGTTGACCAATGGCATCACCTTCTGCGGTCGGTCATGCAAAACGATGGAGAGATCGGGCGCGTGGCCGTCCAGGGCATTGCCGATCTCACCTACGGTCGGACCACCGTGGCGCGGGTGCGCCAGCAGATCGCAGACGCCATTCGCAACGATCCCAGCGGAGAGTACGTCCAGCGGTTCTCGCGGTTGCAGACGGACGAGGGTGTCACCTCGTTTGCAAACGACTACTTTGAGGATGTTCTCGCGCTGTTCCAGAAGCCAGACGGCTCCATCAGCACCCGCCTGGTCGATATGTTCTTTGACGCCGATGGCGTCTACAAGGGCTGGTCGCGTGAAGAACTCCTGCTTGACGAGGTGCTTTCGTTTGACCGAGTGACATCCAAGGATCTCCGGGGTATCCCAATCTCCGAGCGTCCTATGGTGATGATGCCCGAGGTTGCAGGCGAGCAATACGTTCCGTATGCGAACGCGCTGCCAGCAATCATCGACTCACGCGGGATGCCAAACCTGGGCAACATCGCAGACCGGGCTTATATGTGGATGGGGCGTCAGAACGCTCGCCTATCACGCGAACCGATCTTCTGGGGCAACATGATTGCCCTCTGGCGAGCGGCAACACCTCGACGGGAGCAACTTGCTAAAGCGATTGCGTCGGCGCGAGGCCAAGCCTGGGACGAACTGGATGACGCAGCTCGGACCTACAACAACAAAATCGCATCGGAGTTGGTCGGCAAGGATGTCATGGATAGGGCTTACGAACTAAGCCTTGCCTTCATGGACAACCCGATGAACCGCTCGAATCTGGCTTGGAAGGCTCGCAACTTCTCGCGCTACTACCGCGCCAGCGAGGACTTCTACCGTCGGATGCGACGTATGGCAACTTCCAACCCGGAAGGCTACGTCAAGGCAGCCTTGGCTTACTCGCTGCTTGACGACACGGGATTCGTCTACACCGACGACTACGGCGACAAGTATTTTGTGTACCCGACGAACGAGATCACTCAGAAGATCGTGAATCCTCTGGTGGGCGTATTTGGTGGGCGGTTCAACCCCTACCAGCAGGTATCTCCGTTCAGCATCGGTGGCAAGGTGCTCGGGCTTACTCCGTCGGCAGATCCGATGAACATGATCCCGCCTATTACATCGGGCTATGGTCAGATCGCGGGAGCGGCGTTCTTTGGGTGGCGACCGGAACTCGGTGGCTTGCGCGCTTTGGTGATGGGCCAGTTCAACCAGCCGTCCGGAAGCGTCTGGGGCGACATCAAGCAGGCTGCTAATCCCGTTGGCGTGAAGAAGGTCAGCACGACGATCTCCGACGAGCAGGCCGACGCTAGGCAAGCAGATGCCCTAATCAAGGCTTTGCAAACAATGTCAGGCTGGGGAATGTTTGACATCATCACTATGGATGATGGCAGGAAAATCCCGCTAGAGCAGGCAACGCCAAATCAAATCAAGGCCAGCCGAGAGTTCCGCGCAGCGGAGGTCTACGCGACGGGACTGTGGCTCACCAAGGGCGTGGCTGAATGGGTACTGCCCTCCTACCCCCGCCGGATTGACAACAACGTTTCCGATTGGGCGCGTAGTAACGGCCTTGACAACATGACGGATGCGTTCTACGACTTCACCGATACCGTCATCTGGGACGAGGAATATCTCAAACTCGTCGAGAAGGCCGTAGACGAGGACATATTTGACCCGTGGAACTACGCGATGGAGTCGTGGTGGAAGCTCAAGGTCAACGTCATTTTGGACGACGAGAGCGAGGACGCCTGGGATGGTGGCTCGTTCCTGCCCTACACCATCGGTTCGTTCGAGGATGCTGGTGATCCGATCCAGCAGCGCGCTAACTTCCGCGCCACACGGGAAACGTTTGCTTGGTACTTTGACGAGGAGAACGGTTACAAGTCGTTCCCCGAGGAGCATCAGTCGGCGGCTATGTTCCTTGCCCCACGCGAGGGTGAGTTCGACTACACGGGCCACTACATCGCAAAGTATTACCTGAATACGCGGACCAAGAAGGAACTAGACGACCGGATCTTTGAGACGCTGGACGCCGAACTTGCGGCGGCTTACGCCCGCGAAAAATACAAGTGGGAGAAGAAGGAGCGTCAGCTCGATGTCTACTCCCCCACTTACGAGGCAGACAAGCGTGCTCTCAATGCCGAGCGAGAGTTCAACCTGGAGCCGTTCAAGGTGGAAGGCACGCGCTGGACATTCAAGGATGCGTCATCGGTTGATGGTGACAAGCGAGCAGCCCTGGCCGAAGTGGAAAACATGCTGTCATGGATGCGAACCAGCAAGTACGGCACTCCGGAGGAACCGGGCACACTTCCCGAAGGGTCAACCGAGGATCTAATTCAGACCACGATTGACGTACATCGTGAAGCCGAGGCGAACCTTGAACTGTTCAGCGGCAACTCCAAGTACGAGATTCGCGCCCGCAACATCATCAAGGACGACCGGGATCGGAAGTATGAATTGCTGTGGAGCGGGGATGCGAACGTGAAGAACTTTGTCGAGTCCGTTCTGTGGAACTTGTAGGAGACGGTTATGGCTTACATCTGTGGCGAGGGTGCTGTCGCCAAGCAAGACAAGGCTGACGGGAATTGGTATTGCTATATCAACGTTGGCGGAATGGACAAGAAGGTCAAGGGAGAGGGTCCAGACGGCCAAGCGAAGTTTGTGCCCGATGACGAAGCCAAGCAAGACTCGTCGGTTACCGGCAAGACCGACACTAGCCAGCAGCAAGGCGTGACGCTATCGAATGGGATGGTGTTGATCCCCGGTTTTGACGCCAGCGGGAATAAGAACATCGTGAAGTCCGAAGAAGAAACTGAGGACGGCAGGGTCACGACAACCGTTACCGAGAATCTGGACTCCGGCGAAACAACCACCAAAACCGAACTGGACAAGACGGAGAAGGTCAAGAGAAGTGAAGGCGGCTACTACGACCGCCTGGACCGCTTGGGTGGTGGGGCTGGACCGGCGCTGTATGTCAGCGAGTACGAGGCTTCCATGTATCCGGCGGAACTCATGGCCGGTGGGGATTCAATCGGAGCGCGAGGCAACGATCAGTACGACGACTTCCAGAAGGGACTCCAGGGCTTCTTTGGCCAGAAGTTCATGTCGTACACAACGGATCAGTCAGCCTGGAACCAACTGATCGAGGTCGCTCGCTACAACAACAAGAGTCCCTGGGATCTCCTCAAGGCTGGACAAGAGGCGTACAAGAAGAACCCACCCGGCTCCGGATCAGGTGGAGGCGGCGGTGGCGGAGGAACCCGCTATTCGTACCAGGAAATGAACGAGGCTGACGTTCGCGTGTTGGCGAACTCTATGGCCGAGGAGTTTATCGGTCGCCGGATTGACGATAAAGAGTTCAACCGACTGCTCAAGCGGGTCCGGAAAGAAGAAGGCCGATCCCCGACGATCACTACAACGTCGGGCAAGACCACTAAGACCAAGCAGGGCATAACGAACGAAGAACGCAAGGAAGTTATGGCCGAGATTCTCAACGAGCATCCTGAGTATCGGGAATACCAGATGGGCGAGGGCGCGCTGGAATACACCCGCGAGTATCTGGCCGAGCAGAAGCGAAAGGCTGCCCTGTGAGCGACGACGAGAAGGACAAGAAGGACAAGCGCAAGGAGCGCGAGAGGATCAAGCAGGAGTACCTGGAGGCTTATCGACTTGCGAAAAATGATCCGGAGTTACTTGCAGAGGCTCGCAAGTTTGACAGGAAGATCAAAAACGGAAAGTTTGATCGGGTCGAGGATGCCAAGGAATACTGGACCGAAATCCTTGAAAAGAACGAGTGGGTACAAAATCAGTCGAACGAGTCGTTCGGATCGTATGTTGCCGAGGCCGACCCCACAATGGCAGGGGAAGTCAAGGCGCAACGTAGCGAGGTCGAACTTGACGTAAGCAATATCGCCAAGAATCTTGGGATTGAACTAGATCCGGGACGGCTGGACGCGCTCACCGAAAAGGCGTGGCGCGAGGCTTACGATTCGGACCAGATCCGCGAGATGCTCCGCGAGGATGTCGATAACCAACTTAGCGACTCCGACGACAACATGGACTTTGGCGGAACGCTAGGTGATATGGCCGCTGAACTGTCCGATTGGTCTACGAAGAATGGCTTTGCCATCGGCCAACAGGATGCCGACCGAATGCTGGCATCTGTGGCTTTCGGAGAAAAGACGCTGGATCAAGTCAAGTCCGAGCTGCGTACCACCTACATGATCGGCGCGTATCCAGCGTGGGCAGACATGATAAACGCCGGCATGGATATCTACGACCTTGCTGCCCCGTACCGGAGCGTGGCAACGAGAATGTTGGGCCGTAGCAACATCGCAATGGATGATCCCGTGATGAAAGAGATGATGCAGTCGCAGGGCGCAGACGGCTCATTCTCGCAGCGTCCACTCTGGGAAGCGGAGAAATACATCCGTGGCCTAGACGAGTGGCAATACACGGATGATGCGGCTGATACCTACGCCAAGGGCATGAAGGCTGTTGGCGCGATGTTTGGGTTTGGATAGATATGGCTAACGCACAAACCGTAATCCAGATGATGAAGGACGCTCAGGCAATTCAAGCGTCCGGTAATCGCGCCGAGGCTGACAGGTACGCGGCTCAGGCCGCACAGATAGCAAGTTCGCTGGGTAACGCGCAACTTCACGCTGCTGTTGTGAATCACGCTAACTCCTGGGGACCGACGGGTGCGCCCTCCGCGCCGGCGGGGACCGCGACACCCGCAGCATCATCTGGCCCATCCGCTTACGACGCTCAGATGGATTTCCTGCGGCAGCAGCAGGCCGCTGAGAAGCGGCGGCGGGACGCCGAGGCCAAGACGATCCTGACTTCTCGCTTCAAGGAGTGGGGCGGCATGGAAGGGATCATCGGTGACCTCGACCGCTTGATCCAAGAGTGGGGCAACAACATCGACGTTATCTTGGCCAAGATCCCCGAGACTGAGACGTATCAAAAGCGATTCAAGGGTTTAGTTGATCTCCGTAAGAAGGGCGTCACGGATATCCGCAACGAGGCCGAGTACCTGGGGCTGGAGCGTGAGTACCGCAGCGTGTTCCGCGAGGCCGGTATGCGTGACTTCCTGGGTGAGGACGGGACGCAGGCGCAGTTCGACGCCATCGCAGAACTTGTCGCGGATTACTCAGTATCCGTTGCCGAGGTTCGCTCCCGCGTCAACGACGCTGCCCGAGTCGTTGCCGATACGTCTCCGGAAACTATTGACGCGCTGCGTGAATACTACGGAATCGACGTAGCGACATTGACTGAATACGTCCTAGATCCGGTTCGGACGCAGGACAAGATCAACACGCTCTCTAATGCGACTTTGCTGGGTGGTGGCGCGGCTCGGGCCGGATTGGACATCGACAAGGGCACGGCGGAGTCGGTTGCGGCATTGAGTGGCAACCAGGACACCAACGTTGGACAGTTCCAGTCGGAGTTCACTAAGGCAGCGGTTGTTCGAGATGCGACGACTCGCTTGGCCGGAATCGAAGATACCAGCCTGACCGACAGCGAGGTTCTTCAATCGCAGATGGATTTGGACGCTGGAGCATCCAAGAAGGTGAAGGGCTTGCAGTCGCGTGAGCGCGCACGGTTTAGCGGGTCGAGCGGTATTACGTCCAGCTCGCTCGCTACCAACAACTAGCACTCGGGGGGAGGGAACGAAATAAAGAAGCGAAACATTCTCAAAAGGAAGATTCGTGAAGCGTATCGGGAATGGGACAAGCAGCGTCACAACGCGATTGGCCCTAACGATCTGGCGGAAATTGATGCCATATTCGCACGGGAAATTGGTGCGATGGAAGCCACACATGATCGAGTGCGATAACTGCGGAAACGTTTACGACGGAACCTGGCACAGATGGCTGTGCCCGTTCTGCAAAATGAAATCAAATTGTTGCGAGGGGTCGCCGCTCTGTGAGCGGTGACTTCTCCAAGGGGCGTAACTGGATAGCCCCAAGCGAAAGCCCCATGAGGGAACGCTTGGGAACGCGGGTTCGATTCCCGCACGCTCCACTCCGACCAGGACCGACCGGCCCCTGGCGCGCAGAAGTCCGGAAGTGACAGCCAATGCGTTTTCCCCATTGCGCATTGTGGGTTGCGAACCATTCAAGGGATAGGGAGAAACAAATGTCCGAAGTGATGACGGGTGACGATTTCCTGGACGACGAGAACGACGGTTCTAATGTTGTCAAGGAGTTGCGTAAGGCACTCAAGGCGAGTCAAAAGCAAGTCAAGGACTTGGAGACTCAACTGAGCGACTTCCGCAACGCGGATCGCAAGACCACCATCGAGGGCGTTTTGACGGAATCTGGTGTGCCCATCGGCATCGCCAAGTTCATTCCGGACGACGTAGTGACCAAAGAAGATGTTGACTCCTGGCTGGAGGAGAACGCTGAACTGTTCGGCCTGACAAAGGTGGAAAGCAAGAACAGCGAAGAAATCCAGGCGGCAAGTCGCATGGCGAAACTCGGAGCACAAGCCGAATCTGTTGATCCCGGCGACATTCTCTCGCGTATCGCATCGGCCACTTCTGAGGAGGAGTTGAACGAGGCGTTGTTTGGTACGGCCCTCGGTCCCGTCGGCTAATCATTCAACTACTACACCCTTGAAAGGGGGTGCAACGCACAATGGCAGATTACATTGTGAACTCAGGAACCAACTCGGGTGCGACACCCACCGTGCCGTACCCGGTGAGTTCCGACTACAAGCAAGGCGAACCGTCGATGGCCTACGATCAGCTCGTTCAGCGGGCCTACGATAGGTACATTGAATTCGCCCTCAGGTCGCAGCCGCTCTTTAGGGCACTAGCCGACAAAAAGCCGGTGCAGCAGGCTATGCCTGGGTACGCGGTTACGTTCTCGCTCTACAACGACCTGGCGAAGGCCACTACTCCTCTGGAGGAGATGACCGACGTTGAGGCCGCTGCGATGGACGACGTTGACCAAGTTAGCGTCATCCTGCGGGAATACGGCAACGCTGTTGTCAACACGCGCTACTCGGTTGAGACTGCGTTCGCTGACATCCAGCCAGCTATCGGGAACATCCTTGCCTACAACATGGCTGACAGCATCGACACGGTTGTTGCTGACGTTCTCGACAGCACCACTCAGATCATTGACGCTGGTGGCCCGTTGACGGGCGTGGAGATCCGCAAGGCTGTTGCGAAACTCCGTGGCGACAATGTGGTGGAGCGTCAGAAGAACCTGTACGCCTGCTACCTGCACCCGGATGTTGGGTTCGATCTGCGCGACGCAGAAGGCCCCAACAAGTTCGAGGACGTTCACAAATACACCAACCCCTCTCCGATCTTGGAGCAGGCCATTGGTGTGTTCGGTGGTACTTACGTCATCGAAACTCCGCGTGCGCCTGTCTCTGGCGTTGGCGACGCGAACGACGTTTACTCAACGTTCGTTCTCGGCAAGCAGGCTCTTGCCGAAGCGACCGCAGTCGAGGCCCGGTCAGTTTTGGGTCCTGTTGTGGATCGCCTCCAGAGGTTCCGCCCGCTGGGTTGGCATATGATCGCCGGTTGGTCTCTGTACCGCCCAGAAGCGATGTGGAAGATCACTTCTACTTCCACGATTGCTGGCTAGATAACGCCATGACGGGAGGGGTCGGCTCCGGCTGGCCCCTCCCCGACGTTACGGAGACTTTGTGAAGAAACTTTCATTACCTAAGACGCTCATTGCGTACTCGCAGGACCGACTGTTTGGTCGTTTCTTCCGCACTCCGACGCCGTTCTCACTTCTGATAATGAAAGACGGCTCGGGTGTGCTGGAGCAGTCTCCTACGCAAAGCAACTTGAACGAGGCTGAGTTTTATTTCTACGGCGGTCACAACTACGAGCTGACCGACGAGCAAGTTACCGCGATAGAGAACGCGGGTTTCGGTATCTACATTGAGGATGTTGAGGATGTGTCGGACGGGCTGCCGCCAAAAGAACCACGAATCCTACGCAGCGTGCCTAAGGGACGCTAACCCGGTGATCCGGGACGGCACGGTTTCTCAACAGACAAAAGACTTGAACGATTACGCCTACGCACGATCTATCGGCTTGCAGCCAGAGTCATCGAGCGGGGTTGATGCACGACGAGCCATCAGGGAGGCGGGCGCGTGAGCACGTTTAGTGAACTTATTGACAGCACGATCCTGTACCTGAGTGGCTTTACGAGCCAGCAAGACCGGGCGACCTACATCACGGAGAACGTCGGTTTGGAAGATCTGACCATCTCCGTTGACGAAGGTTCCGCTGTCACTCGCGGCATCGTGGAGATTGACAGCGAGATCATCCAGGTGGACAAGGTTGATCGGGCGAATAACACGCTCACGATCCCGCCGTATGGTCGCGGCTTCCGTGGCACAGAAGCGACCGTTCACGCTGCTGGGTCGCGCATAGCGG
>CAYPFE010000081.1:0-9798 GCA_964409895.1 uncultured Novosphingobium sp. | reverse complement strand
TGGCATCGATGATCGGGCCGCCCAGCTGCGCCATACGGCCGCCGACTTCTGCATCCACGTCATAGGATACGAGCGTCCCGCTGCCATCGTCGCTCAGGCGCACTTTCGCCGAACCCTTGGCATTGCCGGCGACGCCGCCATTGCCCGTGCCGTTGATCGTATAGCCGTTTGGCGCATCGATATCGGTCAGCTGGACCTTGCCCTTGAAGCGCGCACCGATCGGGCCGATCTTGACTTCGGCCACTGCGGCGAACTGGTCGTCACCTTCCTTGTCGAGGCTCTGGCAACCGGGGATGCTGGCTCTGAGGATTTCCGGATCGTTGAGCGCTTCCCAGACGCGCTGTCGGGATGCAGCAATCCGCTGCTCGCCGGCCATTTGCATGATATTCTCTTCTCCCGCCTGTGAGACAGTGTGTCGCACGAACCTGCCCGGTTGAGTCAGTAAGGGCAAGTCCCTCTTTCAGGTGGGAGAAGCGATTCTTGTCAGTTCCGCGGAATTACCCAGCGGATCGCGTTGGAATAGGTGCCGGCGACCGTTTCGCCTGCACCGTTGGTGGCAGGCTCGAAGCGGGCGCGGCGCGACACCGCCTTGCAGGCCGCCTCGTCGAGACTTTCGTGGCCGCTCGATCTGGCAATGCGGCAATCGAGGATCGCACCGCTTGCATCGACCGACAGAAGGATTCGGGTCGTGCCTTCGTTCCCCTCGCGGATATCGCGGGCCGGATAGTCCGTGGTGCGCACCCAGCCGCCCGGCTCATTGCGCGGCTGCGGTTGCCTGGGCGTGAAGGACGGGCCGACCGGCGGCTTTTTCGGCGGCAAGGGCAGCAATTCGACCGGTCCCACGTCACCGATCGGTGGCAGCGTCAGGTTGTCGTCCAGTGCTCCGACATCGGGAAACAGGTTTGTCTGGTGCTTCGGCTGCTCGACCACTTTCGGAGTTTCCGGCGATTTCGGCGGATCGACCTCGGGGGCAGGCGGCGGCGGTTCGGACGGATAATTGTCCGTGGGCAAGTTGATGATCTTTTCCGTGAAACCCGTGGCGGCCAATCCGGTCACCAGGGCATAGATAATCGCGGCGTGAAAGGCACCGACAGCAACGATCTTGGGGATGCGATGCTCGTCGGGCCTGCGGTCTGTAAATGCCATGGTTCTTCTCCTTTCAGCGCCGGCCCCGAATGGGACCGGCAGAAAGGGTGGCCACCCGCAGATGGTATAATATGAAAGCATTTCGTTTAAAAGTATTTTTTACTAAGCTTCACAAGGGCTTAAATAACCAAGCTTAGCAAGTTTCGGTCGGGGCCGCCAACGCACGGTCCTTCAACGGTAATTCACCGCACCGCCGCCAGCGCCTTCTGCCGCCGCCGCTGCACCGAAGAGCCAAGCCCGATCGCCTCGCGGTATTTGGCGACCGTGCGCCGGGCCAGCTCGAAGCCCTTGCCCTTGAGCAGGTCGACCAGCGCGTCGTCCGAAAGAATCGCCTTGGGGTCTTCCGCGTCGATCAGCTGCCGAATCGCGGCCTTCACTGCTTCAGCGGACGCGCCGCCCTCGCCATCCGCCGAGGCGACGCCGGACGAAAAGAAATACTTGAGCTCGAACGTGCCGCGTTCGCATTGCAGATATTTGTTCGAGGTTACCCGGCTGATCGTCGATTCGTGCATGTCGATGGCCTCGGCCACCGTGCGCAGGGTAAGCGGCTTCAGCTGGCTGACGCCGTGGCGGAAGAAACCCTCCTGCATCTTTACGATCTCGCTCGCGACCTTGAGAATCGTCTTCTGCCGCTGGTCGAGCGCCTTGATCAGCCAGTTCGCATCGCCGAGTTTTTCGGACAGCCAGGCCTTGGAGTCCTTGTCATCGCAAGCGCCGCGAAGCTCGGTATAATAGCTGCGGTTGACGATCAGCCGGGGCAGCGTCGCCTGGTTGAGCGCAATGTCCCAGCCACTGTCACGCCCTGCGGTGACAAGCACATCGGGCGTGACCGGCGTCCCCTCGCCGCCGCCAAAACGCAGACCGGGCTTCGGATCGTAGCCGCGAAGTTCGGCCAGCATGTCGACGAAATCCTCGTCGTCGACGCCGCACATGCGCTTGAGCCGCGCGAATTCACCCTTGGCGACGAGGTCGAGGTTGTCGATCAGCCTCGCCATCGCCGGGTCGTAGCGGTCCGCCTCGCGCGCCTGCAGGGCGATGCATTCGGCAAGCGACGTGGCGCCGACGCCGGTCGGATCGAGCGACTGCACCAGCTCCAGCGCGTCCTCGGCCTCGGCCAGCGGAATGCCAAGGTCATCGGCGACATCGCGTAGAGCGACCGTCAAATAGCCGGCCTCGTCGAGCTGGCCGATAATAAACCGCGCGATCGCCGCCTCGCGCTCGCTGAAGGCTTCCGCGCCCAGCTGTGCCTCGAGATGCGCGCTCAGCGTCTCCTCGCCTTCGCCATGCTCATCGATCGAAGGACCATCCTCGCCGCCGCCGGCCCGAAGCTGCGAACTCCAGTCGGGAGTGTATTCGCCGTCTCCGGTGTCGCTCTCGCGCTCCTCGGCAGCGGACCGGTCATCGAGAGGGCGGTCTTCCTCGCCCCTGCCTTCGCCGATCAGCTGGTCTGCGGGAGAGTTCTCAAGTGTTGTTCGCCGCGCATCTTCAGGCACTGAACCGGTGTCGTCAGCCGGCGAACCTTGATCGACCCCGATCTCAAGCAGCGGATTCTCGTCAAGCTTTTCGCCGATGAACGCTTCGATCTCGAGATTGGATAGCGCCAGCAGCTTGATCGCCTGCTGCAGCTGCGGCGTCATGACCAGCGACTGGCCCAGGGCGACTTTGGGCCTCAGATCAAGGCGTGGCCCCAAAGCCATGGATCAAATCCCGGGAGCCCGCCGCCTCACAGCGTGAAGCCTTCGCCGAGATACAGGCGCCGGACATTCTCGTCGGCCACGAGATCTTCGGGACTTCCTGCAAACAGGACCTGGCCCCCATATATGATGCAGGCGCGGTCGACGATGTCGAGCGTCTCGCGCACGTTATGGTCGGTGATGAGCACGCCGATCCCGCGGTTCCTGAGATCGATCACCAGTTCACGAATGTCGCTGATCGACAGCGGGTCGATACCCGCGAACGGTTCGTCGAGAAGCATGATCGATGGCTTGGCGGCCAGTGCCCGGGCAATCTCGCAGCGCCGCCGCTCGCCGCCCGAAAGCGCCATCGCCGGGCTGTTGCGCAGACCGGTGATGTGGAATTCCCCGAGCAGCCGCTCGAGCTCTTCTTCACGCACCTCTGCATCCGGTTCGACCAGCTCCAGCACCGCGTTGATGTTCTGCTCTACCGTGAGGCCCCGAAAGATCGACGTCTCCTGTGGCAAATAGCCAAGTCCCAGGATCGCGCGGCGGTACATCGGCAGGTTGGTGATATCGACGCCGTCGAGCAGGATGCGTCCGGCGTCGGGCCGGACCAGTCCCATGATCGAATAGAAGCAGGTCGTCTTGCCCGCACCGTTCGGCCCGAGCAGGCCAAGCACCTCGCCCTTGGCAACGGTCAGCGAAATGTCGGTAAGCACCGCGCGCTTGTCGTAGCTCTTGGCGATCGACACCACTTCCAGCCCCCCGCCCGTCAGGGCAGGTGCGGCAGCTTTGGACAAATCCTGAGGGGATTGGTGTAAAATTTCTGTACGATCATCCATCGATTTCGCGATCTACGCGGCGCGATCTACATCGGCAAGCGCGCATTTCTCCTTATTTCCCCGGTTTGGCAGGTTTCCTGCATGGAAATCCACAATCCGACTTGCGACAATTGCCCCGCATGGTTGCAATAAGGTTAACCGCACTTGATCATTTCGCAATTAGGTGATTAATGAAGACAGGGGAATGCATGGAGAGGGGCCTGATGGACAAGGTGACTCGCGACAGTTCGCTTTACAGCCGGACGACGGCACGGCCGGTCGACTGGCGCCGCAAGATGAGCGACCACATCGCCTATGCCTTGCTGGTCTATACCGCTCTGCAGATTTTCGTGACGATCGGTGCGCTGAAAGCGCCCGGAACCTCGCTGCTTCCCTATTTTGCGCTGATTATCCTGGTCGGCGCCATCATTCCCGCCTGCCGACGTTTCGAACGGCGCTGGAACCGGCTTGACGACACCCAGGCGAGCGACCCGGCGATGGCACCCTACTACCGGCGCGACCGGCTTACTCTGTGGGTACTCGCGATCGGGCTGCCGTTCGTTCTGACCGCGCTGCTCAAGGGACTTGCCCTCCTTCTGACCTGACGATTGCGATCCGGCGGCGGCACGGCTACTGCGGCCCGCACCCGTGCGCGCCCAGGAGATTTCCCCCGCAATGCTGAAACCCGAAACCGCCAGGGATCGCGCTGCCGAACTCGTCGGTCTCGCGCAAAAGGCTGGCGCCGATGCCGCCGATGCCGCCTTCGTCGCAAGTGCTTCGGAAAGCATCCAGGTGCGGCTTGGCAAGCTTGAGGATGTCGAGCGCTCCGAGTCCGAGCACATTGGGTTGCGGGTCTTCGTCGGCAAGCGCAATGCCAGTATCGGATCGAGCGATCTCGGCGCCGACGCGCTGCGCGAACTGGCCGGCCGCGCCGTCGCCATGGCTCGCGCCGCGCCCGAAGACGCCTATGCCGGCCTGGCTCCCAAGGACATGCTCGCCAGCGGTCCCTTCCCCGAACTCGACATGTCCGATCCCGGCGAACCCGGTCCCGAACACTTGCGGGCGATGGCCGAAGAAGCCGAGGAAGCCGCTCTTGCCGTCGATGGCATCACCAATTCCGAAGGTGCCGGAGCAAGCGCCGGGTCCAGCCTGTTCGCGCTTGCCACTTCGGACGGGTTTGCCGGGGCCTATGGCGCAACCAGCCGCTCGATCAGTGCTACCGTCGTTGCCGGAGAGGGTGGAGCCAAGCAGCGCGATTACGCATGGCGGCAGGCCCGCCACAGCGAGGACCTGCTGCCTCCGGCCGAGATCGGCCGCAAGGCTGGCGAACGAACCATCGGCAAGCTCAATCCGGGCAGATTGAAGAGCGGTCCGATGCCGGTCGTGTTCGACCCGCGCATCGGCGGGTCGCTCATCGGCCACCTGATCTCCGCCATGACTGGAACCGCGATTGCCCGGCGGGCAAGCTTCCTGCTGGGCAAGGACGGCGAGGCCCTGTTCGGCACCGGCATTACCATCGCCGAAGATCCGCACCGCAAGCGCGGCCTGCGTTCCCGCCCGTTCGATGGCGAGGGCCTGCCGACGTCGCCGCACAAGCTCGTCAATGCCGGCTGCCTCACCGGCTGGCTGATGGACAGCGCGTCTGCCAGACAGCTTGCGCAGCTGCCCACCGGCCATGCCTCACGCGGGGCCGGCGGGGCGCCGGGAATCTCGGTGAGCAATGTCCATCTCGAGGCAGGCTCGGCGAGCCCAGAAGAGCTCATGGCCGATATCGGCGAGGGCGTTTACGTCACCGAGATGTTCGGACACGGCGTGAACGGCGTGACCGGCGATTTCAGCAGGGGGGCAGCAGGCTTTCGCATTGTTGGCGGCGAGATTGCTGGACCGGTCGCAGAATTCACAGTCGCGGGAAACCTTCTCGGCATGTTCGCACAGCTTGCGCCCGCGAACGATCTCGAATGGTTCCGCGCGATCAATGTGCCGACGATCCGCGTCGACGGAATGACCGTGGCCGGTGAGTGAGGTTCAGCGCGCCGGGCGCTTGCCGCGAGGAGCCAGCAGCTGGTCGAGGCCCGCGGACTTCCTGGCATCAGCCGGTTCCAGCCACGGCCAGCGCAGCCCGCCATAATAGGGCACTTGCAGCGTGTCGTAGCGATCGCCGCGACGCACGATGAGCGCAAGCGGCTGTTTCGCCGACTGGGCCCGCGCGATCGCCTGCGTCATGGCGGCGGTCGAAAAGGCGATACTGTCCACCGCGACAATCCTCGCCCCGGTGACAATGCCAGCGTTGAATGCCGGGCCGCCCCAGCGCGATGAGCTGACGACCCCGTCATAATCCACTTCGATGCCCAGCGAGAAACTGAGATCGAGCCTGCGCTCCTTGTCCATCCGCGCCTTGGTGTAGACGTTGGGCTCGTTCTTCCACGCCACCCTGTAACCAGCCAGCTCGATCCCCCGGGTTGGCGCAGGCCGTCCCGCCTCGTCGATACGGCGCGCAAAAAAGCTGTCCCAGTCATAGGGGTGCAGCACGTTCAAAGCCGCAACGATATCGGCCAGGCTGTAGGGCCGGATGCGAGCGCTGCCACCGTCATAGGCGAAGAACGACCGGGCAAAATCGTCGAGCCCCTGCTTGCCGCCTGTGCCCTGGCGTATCACCTGGTCGGCTTCGAGCCACAGCAACGCGCCCTCGTTGTAATAGGCCTCACCGCGCGCCAGCGAATAATAGGGCTTGGATTTGCGTGCAGCAATGACCGGGTCCTGCGTCGTATCCGCCACCGACCGCCAGGACCGGCCCGGTTCCTCCGCCAGGTCGCCAGCTACATGGGCGATCGTGCCGAGCACGATTTCCTTCGACTGCAGGCCGGAACGCGCGGACATCACCCAGCCCCAGAACTGGGTCTGCCCTTCGTAGACCCACAGCAGATTGTCCACCATCGGCTGGCGGTAATCGGGCGTAGCCAGGCCGTCGGGGCGGCGATACTTGCCGTTCCAGCTGTGCACGAGTTCATGCGACAACACGTTGCGATCCCAGTCGTACTGGTCCCACTGGATAAAATTGAACGGTTCGAGCTGGTTCTCGCTCGACTTGAGGTGCTCGAGCCCGATACCCCCGATCTTGTCGCTCAGCGCGACGAGGAACGTATATTTGTCGAAGGGCGGCTTGCCGAAGGTCAGCAGCGCTTCCTCGACCAGCGCCGGCAAATGCCATGCATCTTCGGTGCGCAGCGCCAACAACTCGGGCGCGTCCGCCATGGCGTACATCACCACCGAATTGCCGAGATTCCATCCTTTCATAAAGGCGCCCGCGAAGATCGGCGAATCGACCAGCGTCTCGTAGTCCGTCTCGGCCCAGATCGTGCGGTCGCCGGTCTGGGTCTGGCCCGGAAGTGCCGTGGCGACGCTCCATCCGGTCGGAAAGGTGACGTCGGGGCGGACGCGGATGCGGTCGACCTTGTAGCCCGCCGGATAGAGACTCATCTTCTCCCACTGCAGGTTGAGCATCTGCGGGGTCATCGTTACCCGCCCCTCGGCGCTGCGCAACGGCGACGTGTGGACGAAGCGCGCGACAAGCTGCCTCGCGCCATCGGGCAGACGGACATGGAAAGCGTAGACATCGACCGGATCGCGCTCCCAGCTGACCGGAACGCCATCGGCGAAGAAGCGCAGGTCGACCAGCTCGGCGATCGGTCCGCGCGGGGCGTGATTGCCCGGCAGCCATTCCGGATAAAGCAGGGTGACCTCGCGCGTGCCGGCGGCCAGCGGAAAGGTCTGGGTGACGCGATAGGCGCCGCGCGTCACGTCACTGGCATCGATCGAAAGCTGGATCGTGCCCCCCGGCCACGGCCTGTCGGCGGGAGCGGGCAGGCGGACACGTTCCGCCGGAGCGCCTCGCACCACGCCCGGTGGCGCGCCGACTTGCGCATTTGCGGGGAAGGTCATCGCGGCCATTGCCGCTACGGCCAGCGTCAGTATCCTCATTGGCGCCTTCATGGCGGGAAGCGGCGAAAGCTTCAAGTGTAACCGGCAGTATCGCGACTGCGGTCTTTGCGTTTCGCGCCGATAGGGCTAAGCGCGCGGTCATGAGCACACCGACGAAGACACCCGAAGCGATCCGGGGCACGCAGGACATTTTCGGCGCCGAAGCCGAGGCCTTCGCACATGTCGTCGAGACCTATGAGCGCGTGCGCAAGCTCTACCGCTTCCGCCGCGTCGAGATGCCGGTGTTCGAGAAGACCGCGGTGTTCAGCCGGTCGCTGGGCGAGACCACCGACGTCGTCTCCAAGGAGATGTACAGCTTCGAGGACCGCGGCGGGGATTCGCTGACGCTGCGCCCCGAATTCACAGCCGGCATCGCGCGGGCCTATCTCACCAACGGCTGGCAGCAGCATGCGCCCCTGAAGCTCGCGACGCATGGGCCGCTGTTCCGCTATGAGCGGCCGCAGAAGGGCCGTTACCGCCAGTTCCACCAGGTCAATTCCGAGATCATCGGCGCGGGCGAACCCCAGGCCGATGTCGAGCTGCTGGTGATGGCCGACCAGCTGCTGAAGGAACTCGGCATCGCCGGTGGCGTGACTCTGCACCTCAACACGCTGGGCGATGCGGAAAGCCGCGAGGCCTGGCGCACGGCCCTGGTTGCGTTCTTCCAGGATCACCGCGAGAGTCTGTCGGAGGATTCGCAGGAGCGGCTGGAGCGCAATCCCCTGCGCATCCTCGACAGCAAGGACCCGCGCGACAAGGCGTTCCTCGGCGATGCGCCGAACATCGACGATTACCTCTCGGGCGAGGCGCAGGACTTTTTCGCCAAGGTGACCGAGGGGCTGGACGCGGCGGGCGTGGCATGGATCCGCAGCCCCTCGCTTGTGCGCGGGCTGGACTATTACCGGCATACTGCTTTCGAATTCGTTCCGGACGAAGGAAGCCCCGCAGCGCAAAAGATGGGCAGCCAGAGCACCCTGCTTGGCGGTGGCCGCTACGATGGGCTGATCGAGACCCTGGGCGGCCCGCACACGCCGGCGGTTGGCTGGGCTGCGGGGATCGAACGGCTGGCGATGCTGGTGGGGGATACTAGTGAACGACCAACTGATATCATCATTGTAGTCGAAGACGACCGTGTGATGATGGATGGATTGGGCTTAGTCACCGCATTCCGACGACTTGGGGTCGCCGCTGAGATTATTGCTACAGGATCACCCCGAAAGCGCTTTGACAAAGCTGTAAAGCAAGAGCCTAAGGCAATAGTTGCCCTCACTACTGATGGTCATTCAACATCTCACAGACTCAAGACAAACCAAGCTCTTGGACCGTCGATTGATCGAGCACTCGCTGCGTACGAGTGGCGTGGCCCTACAGCATGAACTGCACAACACCATACCAAACCCGTCACCCTGAACTTGCTTCACCTTTGGTGACTGCGTTCCAGGGTCTATTTCGCCTCCTTGGGCGTCCCCCGGTGAGAATGGATGGATGCTGAAACAAGTTCAGCATGACGATTGGCATAAGCGGGAGCAAACCTACCTCGTCGGCCCGCACGTGATGCGGGCCTGGGCTTCATCTTGAACGGTGCCACGCAAAGAACAGCCTAGCCCCGTGTCAAGCACGGGGCGACGAGACGAGAGGAGACACAAGACGCTTTCCTACTGGCCGGCTTCCCGCCTATACGCCCTGCCCGATGGAATACGCTTGAGAACCCGCCTTAAAGAAATGCCCATTGTGTCACCCTTTTCCACTTTTTCTCAACCATTCCATTCGGTTGATCCGGGTTACACCAGGGTGACAGGTGTCACCCTGTCGCCGCGCGCGGGAACCCGTGCATGAGCGTTTCCGACCAGCGCCTTGACCAGATCGCGCACCGCTTCGCGGAACTCGAAGCGCGGCTGGCGTCCGGCACGCTGGAAGGCGACGAATTCGTCGCCGCATCCCGCGATTATGCCGAGCTCGAACCGGTCGCCTCGACCGCTCGCGAGGTTGCCGAGATGCGCCGCGAACTCGCCGAGCTCGAAGCGCTCGACGATCCCGATCCCGAAATGCGCAAGCTCGCCGAGGAAGAAATCGCCCGCATCCGCGCCGAACTCCGAGACACCGAGCACCGCCTCTCCATAGCCATGCTGCCGCGCGATGCCGCCGATAGCCGGTCCGCCATGCTGGAAATCCGAGCC
>CAYPFE010000080.1:0-9800 GCA_964409895.1 uncultured Novosphingobium sp. | reverse complement strand
TGTCCGTCGTCAGAACATTTGGCGCAGATCGCAGCGTAAATTAGTGGAGTGTGGGCTTCGCCTGGGGGTTGATATTAGGCGGCGAGCTTGCGGTGCTGCAAGCGCCGATATTCGATGGTCTGTCGCTTGATCCTTTCGCGTTGTTTGATGATGGCTGGCGCCCGGGCGAAGTAGGCGTCGGCGGGCGTCACGTTGTTCAGGCTCTCGTGGTACCGCTGGTGATTGTAGTGCTCGACGAACGCCTCGATCTGGGCCTCAAGGTCGCCGGGCAGAAAGTAGTTCTCCAGCAGGATGCGGTTCTTGAGGGTCTGGTGCCAGCGCTCGATCTTGCCCTGGGTTTGCGGATGCATCGGGGCACCGCGCACATGGCTCATCTGCTGGGCCTCGATGTATTCCGCCAGTTCGCCAGCGATGTAGCTCGGGCCATTATCGCTGAGCAGCCGGGGCTTGTGCAGCACGGTCGCGCTGTCACAACCCGAGGCAGCCAGCGCCATGTCCAGTGTATCGGTGACATCCTCGGCCCGCATGTTGGCGCACAGCTTCCAAGCGATAATGTAGCGCGAGAAGTCGTCGAGCACGGTCGACAGGTACATCCAGCCCCAGCCGATGATCTTGAAGTAGGTGAAGTCGGTCTGCCACATCTCGTTCGGCCGGGTGGTCTTGGTGTGGAACTGATCGGCGGCCTTGATCACGACATAGGCCGGGCTGGTGATCAGATCATGGGCCTTCAAAAGCCGGTAAACCGTGGCTTCGGATACGAAGTAGCGCTTCTCGTCGGTGAAGCGCACCGCCAGTTCGCGGGGGCTCAGCTCGCTGTAATCCAGCGCCATCTCGATGATCTGCTGCTGGATATCATCGCCGATCCGGTTCCACACCCGGCTCGGTGCTGATGGCCGATCCTCCAGGGCTTCAGGCCCGCCCTCAAGGTAGCGATCATACCAGCGGTAGAAGGTCCGACGGGCCACGCCGAGCTGGTCCAGCGTTCGCTTGGCGGGCAGGTGCGACTGCTCGACGAGCCTGATGATTTCGAGCTTTTCGGATGCGGGATACCTCATTCGTCGCCCTCCCCATCCGCGATCATGCTTTTTTTGAGCAGGCGGTTCTCGAGCGTCAGATCGGCAACGCATTCCTTCAGAGCACGGGCTTCGCGGCGAAGATCCTGCACTTCGCCGGTGGTTGCGGCTCGCGCAGTGTCACCGGCCAAACGGCGTTTGCCAGCTTCCATGAACTCTTTCGACCACACGTAATACAAGCTCTGCGCGATGCCTTCCTTGCGGCACAGCTCGGCAATGCTGTCGTCACCGCGCAGGCCATCGAGCACGATGCGGATCTTGTCCTCGGCCGAGAAATGCCGACGGGTCTGCCGCCGGATGTCCTTCACCACCCGCTCAGCAGGGGCCTTCACCGACGATTTTTTCAAGGAGGATTGGGGCTTCATCTTCGTTCCTTCGTCACTACGACGAAGCCCCAATCCTCCTTAATTCACAACCTCAAATCTGGGACATAGGTGCTGACGGGGAACATCCTAGGCGTCGTTTAGCGCATCACCCAGCACCCGGATTTCATTGACCTTTTCCGCCAGGGGCTGCCAGTCGTCAGAAAGGTCGATAGCGCTCCAGATTCGTTCGACTTCATCGATCACCAGAGATGGGGCCGCATCCTGCTGCCACAATGGATGATTGCCGCCCTTTGAAGCGTAACTGCCCAGCAGGTCTCCAAACTCTCCTGCCGGCCGGTCGCGCCCTCCGCGATGGCGGAAAAAGAACGTGTCGGGGCCGATTTCCGCCTCGCGCATGTGCTGTTCGGCAGCCGCGATGAGCGCGGTATCTTCTTCGGCACTTCTAGGTTCGACACCCAGCCGCCAGCAGAAGCGGCGAATCATCGCCTGCTGGTAGAGATCGCCAAAGCACTCGAGGGCGGCGATCAGCGGTTCGCTCTCCACCAGCAGGCGCAACGAAATCGCGAGCTGCGCGCAATTCCAGTGGATCGCCTCGGGCTGGCGGCCAAAGCTGTAGAGCCCGCTATGGTCGAAATAGGCGGCGGTGAAGGCCGGATCCCATTGCGGCAGCCAGCGCCATGGACCGTAGTCGAAACTTTCGCCCGAAATATTCATGTTGTCACTGTTGAGCACGCCGTGGACGAAGCCTGCGACCATGTATGAGGCTGCGAGATCGGCCATGCGTTCCACCACCTGGTGCATTAGTATGACTGCGGGATCGTCACGGTCCGGCGCGTCGTCTGGCGGTTCGCTTCCGGGAAAGGTGTCGAGGCAATAGGCGATGAGCTGCGCCATCTGGTCGCTCTCACGATAAGCGGCCAGGCGCTGGAATGTGCCGATTCGGATGTGCCCGTGGGAGAGCCGCACCAGCACCGCAGATCGGGTCGGCGACGGTTCGTCGTTGCGCCACAGCTCTTCTCCGGTCTCGATCACGGAAAAAGTCTTGCTGGTGTTGACGCCAAGCGCCTCGAGCATCTCGGTGGCGAGGATCTCGCGCACTGCGCCTTTCAGCGTAAGCCGGCCATCGCCGTCGCGGCTGTAGGGCGTTTGCCCCGAGCCCTTGGTGCCGAGGTCGAGAAGCCGGCCTTGCGAATCGCGCAGCTGAGCGAACAGAAAGCCGCGCCCGTCGCCGATGTCGGGATTGTAGTTGCGGAACTGATGTCCGTGATAGCGCAGCGCCAGCGGTTGCGGGAGGTTGTCCGGCAGCGGCTCGAAGCGTCCGAAATGGCCGATCCAGGCATCGTCCGAAAGTCCGGCGAGGCCAGTCGCGGTCGCCCAGCGGTCATTGCGGAAATGCAGCGTATGAGAGGGAAACTCCGCAGGCCGTACTGCGTCGCCAAGCCAGCCGGAAAGTGCGGCGATCGGTGTGTCGGCGGTGTATCCTGCCGCTTGCGGTTCGCTTGCCATCACGCGATAGTGAGCCAGCCGCGCGCACCGATCAAGCGGGCTGCGCGCAGGAAACGGGTGACAAGGTCCTAAAGTATGTCAGAATTCGAAGACCGCTACTGGACGAGCCGCGACGGGCTCAGGCTGCATTACCGGGATTATCCGGGCGGCGATACCCGTCCGTCCCTGATCTGCCTGCCTGGCCTTACCCGTAATGCCCGCGATTTCGAGGAGCTTGCCGCGCGACTGGCAGGCGATTGGCGGGTGCTGTGCCCGGAGATGCGCGGGCGTGGCGACAGCGAATATTCGAAGGACGCCAAGACCTATAATCCCGTTCAGTATGTCGACGATGTCCTTGCCCTGCTGGACGAGGAGGGGATCGCGCGCTTTGTGGCGATCGGAACGTCGCTGGGCGGACTGATGACGCTGATCATGGCCATGACCGCTCCCGAACGGATCGCTGGTGCGATCATCAACGATGCCGGTACGGTGCTGGAGGCCGCAGGGCTGGAACGCATCAAGTCATACGTCGGCCAGGGCCGCACCTTTCCCACTTGGGTGCATGCGGCCCGCGCAATCGAGCAGTCGCAGGGCATGGCGTTCCCCGGCTATTCGCTGCCCGACTGGATCGCCATGGCCAAGCGACTGATGGTGGTTTCAAGCAACGGCCGCATCGTGTTCGATTATGACATGAAGATTGCCGAGCCTTTTGCTTCATTCGACCCCGATGCCCAGCCGGACCTGTGGCCCGGGATCGACGGCCTTGCAGGAAAGCCGGTGCTGGTTATCCGCGGGGAGATTTCGGATATCCTGTCCGCGCAGACGGTGGCACAGATGCAGGCGCGGCATGCCGGGCTTGCGGCAGTGACGGTCGCCAATACGGGGCACGCCCCGACGCTGAGCGAGCCGGAGGCAACCGCGGCAATCGACAGCTTCCTCGCGGCGATGGGCTGAGCAGGCGGGGCTGCAGTTGCGGGTTCTTCACCTCCATTCGAGCTTCCAGCGCGGTGGCAAGGAATTGCGCGCCGCAAGGCTGATGAACGCGTTTGGGTCCGGAATCGAACACGCGGTCGTTTCGGCGGTGCCGGGAGCCCTGGAGGCGGCCCGCGCCATCGATGGTCATATCCGGGTGGAATATCCCGATGATTTTCCGCCACTTGCGGGAAAGCCCTGGCCGGGCCGGCTGTGGCGCCTGGCGCAGGCCATGAAGCCCTTCGACCTCATCCTGACCTATAACTGGGGGGCGATGGACGCGGTGCTGAGCCATTCCGCGTTCCGCGATTACCTCCGCCTGCCACCGCTCGTCCACCATGAAGACGGCTTCAACGAAGACGAATCGGGCGGTCTCAAGCGCAGCCGCAACTGGTATCGCCAAGTGGCGCTGGCCCGCAGCTCGGCCCTGGTGGTTCCCTCGCGGCAGCTCGAGGCCATTGCCCATGAAAGCTGGAACCAGCCGCATGGCAAGGTGAAGCTGATCGTCAACGGCATCGATACAGCCGCCTATCGCCGCAAGCCCAACGCCAATGCGCTGCCGCGCGTGGTCAAGCGCAAGGGCGAGCTATGGCTGGGGACGCTCGCTGGGCTTCGTCAGGTGAAGGATCTTCCAAGGCTGGTTCGGGCCTTTTCAGGGCTTCCTGAGCCATGGCAGCTGGTAATCCTCGGCGAGGGTCCGGAGCGCGATGCGATCCGCGCCGAGGCGATGCGGCTCAACCTGTCGCACCGCGTCCATCTTCCGGGCTTCGTCAGCGATCCGGCCACGGCGATCGGACTCTTCGACCTGTTCGCGCTGTCTTCGCGCAGTGAGCAGTTTCCGATTTCGGTGGTCGAGGCCATGGCCGCCGGTCTGCCGATCGCCTCGCCCGATGTCGGCGATGTGGCAGCAATGGTGTCGGACGAGAACCTGCCTTTCGTCACGCCTGCCGAAGACGAAAAGGCCTTGGGCGATGCTCTCGCCTCGCTCGCTGCCGACGCAAAGTTGCGACGCAAGATCGGCCGCGCCAACCGGGCACTTGCTGAAGCCGAATATGACGAAGGCAGGATGATCGGCGCCTACAGATTGCTGTATGGCTCCGTGCTCGGATCCGGGGCGTTTCCGTGAGGTTGCCGGTGGTTCAGCCGCGCTTCACGCATGAGCATCGATGGATCATTGGCGTTGAAATCGGCGGCGCATCCGCCTAACAGCGCGCGAGACCCTTTCCAGAGCTTCCGAAGGCGCACGCATTGGCCCTGTTCCCTAAAAAACCGGAGAAAGATTCCGACAAGGACAAGGATCGCGAGGACGCGCAGCAGGACGTCTTCATGCGTGAGGTCGACGAGGCCCTGCGTCAGGACGAAATGCTCGGCTTCTTGCAGACTTATGGCAAGCCGCTCGCAGCTGCGCTGGTTCTCGGACTGGGCGGTTTTGCTGGATATCTGTGGTGGACTGACAGCCAGCAGCAGGAGCTGGAAAGGCGTGCCGAGGAGTATGTCGTCGCGCTCGACCATTTGAATGCCGGCAGGCTGAAGGAAGCGGATGGCAAGCTCAATCCGCTGGCAAATGAAGAGGGTGCGGCGAGCGCCGTGGCTGCCAAGCTCTTGCGCGCGGGTATTGCGCTAGAACAGGGCCGCGCCAAGGATGCGATAAAGATCTACGCGGAAGTCTCCGCTGACACCGATGCGCCCCAGGCCTATCGCGACCTGGCGACGGTCCGCGAAGTGGCGGCCAATTTCGACACCATGAAGCCTCAGGAGGTGATCGACCGGCTGAAGCCGCTGGCCGTACCAGGCAAGCCCTGGTTCGGTGTTGCAGGAGAGCTGGTCGGGGTTGCCTATCTCAAGCAGGGCAAGAAGGACCTGGCCGGACCGCTGTACGCCAAGATCGCCAAGGGCGAAGATCTGCCGGATCCCTTGCGCGAACGGGCCAGGCAGATGGCGGGATCACTTGGCGTCGACTCCCTTGATGACGTCATCGAGGGAGAGGAAGGACGCAGGCAGGCGGGCCTTTCCGCCGCAGCACCGGGTGAAGGCACCGCTTCGCCCGCCAACTGACAAGATTTCGATCATAAGGAATTGCCGATGAATCGACCTACCCCCAATAGCCGCAGCTTTGCTGCAACTGTCCCGCTACTGGTTGCGCTGGCGATGGGGTTGTCTGCTTGCGGGGTAATCGGTGGCGGCAAGAAGAAGCTCGACACACCAACCGTCGGTGAGCGAATTCCGATCCTGTCGCGCATCGAATCCGGCGCCAAGATCGATGAGGGCATCGAATCGGTTTCCGTGATCCTGCCGCCGATGAGCGCCAATCCGGACTGGCCCCAGGCAGGCGGCACCGCGAGCAAGAGCTACGGACATCTGAGCCTGTCGGGCAGCCCGAGCCGGATCTGGTCAGCCTCGATTGCGGGGTCGGGATCCAAGGAGCGGCTGGCGGCGGCTCCGGTGATCGGCGAAGGCAAGCTCTTCGCGATGGGCACCGATGGCGTCGTCACTGCGTTCAACGCCGACAGCGGTTCGCGGCTCTGGATAAAGAGCTTTGAAGTGAAGGGAGACGGGGCTTCGTCCGTTTTCGGGGGCGGCGTCAGCTATGACAACGGGCGCGTCTATGTGACCACCGGTATTGGCGAAGTCGCCTCGCTCAACGCATCCAATGGCGAACAATACTGGAAAGTGAAGCCGGCCGGTCCGCTGCGCGGTTCGCCCACCATCGCCTTCAACGCCATCTATGTGATGACGCAGGACAACCAGATTCACGCGCTCGACGCTACTGATGGCAAGCAGCTGTGGTCTGAATCCGGTTCCGTCGAACAGTCCGGCGTATTCGGTGTCGCCGCTCCCGCAGCAGGGCAGGGTACGGTCATTGCCGGTTACAGTTCGGGCGAGCTGGTCGCCTACCGCTACGAGAATGGCCGTCAACTATGGTCCGACGCGCTCGCGCGCACGTCGATATCGACCGAGGTCGGCAGTCTGACCGACGTCGATGCCGATCCGATCATTGACAGCGGCCAGGTCTTCGCACTCGGCCAGGGCGGGCGCATGGCCGCATACGAACTGGTGACTGGCCAGCGCATGTGGGAACTCAACCTCGCAGGCATTTCCACGCCTGCTGTCGCAGGTGACTGGGTTTTCACCCTGACCGACGATGCGACCTTGCTGGCGATCCAGCGTGGAACCGGCAAGGTCCGCTGGAAGGAACAGCTGCGTCAGTATCGCAAGGTCAAGAAAAAGAAGAAGAAAGGTCAGATTTTCTGGGTCGGCCCGGTGCTGGCCGGCAACCGGCTCTGGCTCGCCAATTCCGAAGGCCAGCTGATGTATGCCAACCCCGTGGACGGAAGCGTGAGCTCCTTCACCAAGTTCGGGGAAGCGGTGTCGCTGGCTCCGGTGGTGGCGAACCAGACGCTCTATGTCCTGGACGACGGCGGCAGGATCACCGCTTTCCGCTAGATTTCTGAGGTCTTAACCATTTCCGGTTAACGCTGCCGGCATGAGCAGCGTTGCGCCCGGATAGGATTCAAGGCCGGTAAGCCCAATGCCGGAAAGCGATGTCTCGTCGGGCGCAGGACTGGCGGGATTGCTGGGCCTGTTCGCCTGGCTGGCGATATGCCGCAACTGGCCGGGAATCGCGGATAGCCTGACCTTGCCCGGCCCGCGCGCGCCGCTCGCAGGCCCCTATGCGGCGCTTGCCATGCTCCTGTTCACGGGCGGTGCGATGGTCGCCTGGTCGCTGCTGGTCGACAAGGTGCACTTGCGGGCTTCGACCGGGATCGACTGGAAACGCCGCAGGCCGCTGTCCGCGACATTCGACATTTCGGTCACCAAGGTCGCGGGGCTGTGGGCCACTTTCGCCATCATTGCCGGCTTTTATTGCATCGCGCGCTGGTATTGGGACGGGCAGTACCTGTTCGCGATGGAAGTGCTGGGTCTGGCAGCACTGCCTCTGTTCCTGCTGACCGTGCCTTACGTCCTGTGGCTCGACCGCTACTTGGTCGAGCCCCGTGACGGCGCCTGGCATTTCGGGGCGATGCTGCTCGGCCGCGAACCCTATGATCCCGGGGAAGTGAAATCCCATTTCCGCTCATGGGCGGTGAAGGCGTTCTTCTGCGCCTTCATGATCTCGATCCTGCCCGGCGGCTTTGCCTATATCGTCAATCTCGACCTCGGTGTGATCGGGGTGGAGCCGGTCGCGGTATCGAGAGCACTGATCGAGCTTCTGTTCCTGATCGACGTTCATATGGCGATGGTCGGATACCTGCTGACGATGAAGCCGCTCGATGCCCATATCCGCAGCGCCAATCCGCATCTCTCCGGGTGGCTGGCGGCGCTGATCTGCTATCCGCCGTTCATCCTGATGGGCGATGGCGGTCCGCTCAACTACCACCCCGACACGTCGGACTGGGCCTACTGGCTGGAAGGCCATACGATGGTGCTGTGGCTGTGGGGCGCGCTGCTGGTGTTCCTCACCGCAATCTACGCCTGGGCGACCGTGATTTTCGGCCTGCGTTTTTCGAACCTGACCTATCGCGGCATCATCACCAACGGGCCGTACCGCTTCACCAGGCATCCCGCCTACCTCTCGAAGAATCTGTTTTGGTGGTGCGCGACCATGCCGTTCCTGGTGACCAGCAATTCGGTCACCGATGCGGTACGCAACACCGCGCTGCTCGCTTTGGTGAGCGCGGTCTATTACTGGCGGGCGAAGACCGAGGAACGGCACCTGGGCGATGACGATCCGAAATACGGCGCTTACTCAAGCTGGATGGCCCGCAACGCCCCGATCACACGGGGGCTTGCGCGCATCGGACAGGCGCTCCGCCCGCGAGGACCGCAGCTACAGCCGGCGGAGTGATTACAAGTCCGTGCTGTGCTTCACGGCGTGCATTGTCACCGTACGCTCTGTCATGCCCAGCTGCTCACGCTCTTCCTTCCATGCCGCCATGTGTGGCGTTTCGAAGTGACGGGCCAGCACGTCGCCGTTCACCCATGCTTCGCTGACGCGGATCAGGCCGGGGTCGAGGATATCCTCGGCGTAGGAATAGGAAAGGCAGCCGGGCTCCTCGCGGCTGGCGGCGATCACGCGCTCCATCGAAGGCCGTGCCTCGGCGAGGCTTTCGGCTGGCAGGCGAAACGATCCGGTGACGACGATCACGCTCAGAAACTCTCTTCGTAGACGCGCGAGATATCGCCGCCCCACGCCCCGTGGAACTTGTCGAGCAGGGTCTGCGCCGGGACCTTTCCGCTGCGCACGATCTCGTGGAGCGGATCGAGGAAGCCGCTTTCGTTGTCACCGCCCGAATTGAGCCGCGCCCGCGCGCTGAGGCCGGCCCGGGCGATGTCGAGCACCTCGCCGGCAATGTCCTTCAGCACGCCGCCTCCCGGTAGCGGCGCATCCAACGCCAGTTTGGGCACTGCGTTGCGCAGGGACTCCCGTTCGTCCATCGACCAGCCCTTTACGAGGTCCCAGGCCGCATCGAGCGCTGTCTGGTTGTAGAGCAGGCCTACCCACAGGGCGGGTAGCGCGCAGATGCGGTTCCACGGCCCGCCGTCCGCGCCCCGCATTTCGAGGAAGCTTTTGAGACGCACTTCGGGAAAGGCGGTGGAGAGGTGATCGGTCCAGTCGCTCATGGTCGGGCGTTCACCGGGCAGAACGGACAGCTTGCCGTCCATGAAATCCCGGAAGCTGAGGCCCGCAGCGTCGATGTACCGGCCCTCGCGGAACACGAAATACATCGGCACGTCGAGCATGTAGTCGACATAGCGTTCATAGCCGAAGCCATCGTCGAAGACGAATGGAAGCATGCCGGTACGATGCGGATCGGTGTCCGACCAGATGTGGCTGCGGTAGGAGAGATAGCCGTTGGGCCGGCCTTCGGTGAAGGGCGAATTGGCGAACAGCGCGGTCGCAAGCGGCTGGAGCGCCAGGCCGACGCGGAACTTCTTCACCATG